>JAURXS010000302.1 GCA_030654305.1 bacterium
GGCCGGCCGTCCCGTCGGCCAGGAAGATGAGGTTGCCCGCGATCGCGAGCCCCATGGCGGTCCCCGGCGTGTCCAGCGTGGCACGCAGGACCGGCGTCGCCGGAGCGGACACCGAGATCACCTGCAGGCCGGAACTGCCGCCGGCGATGTAGACGTAGTCGCCGTCGACGATCACATCGCGCGCTTCGCCCGCCGTGTTGTAGGTGCCGGCCGAGACGGGGGCCGCGGGGTTGGCGATGTTGACGACGCGCAGCCCGGAGTTCCCGTCCGCGACGTACGCGTAGTTGCCGTCGACGACGACCTGGTAGGCGTTGCCCGGCGTGTCGTAGGCGCCGGCCGCCGTCGGCGCGGCGGGGTTCGTGATGTTGATCGTCTGCAGGCCCGTGGTGTTGTCCGCGACGAACGCGTAGTCGCCGGCGACGACGACGTCGTTCGCGGAGCCGGGCGTGTCCAGCGCGCCGGCCAGGGTCGGGTTCGCGGGATCCGTGATGTCGACAACCTGCAGGCCCGAGCTGCTGTCGGCCACGTAGGCGTAGTCCCCCGCGACCGCGACGCCCATGGCCCCGCCCGGCGAATCCCAGCCGCCCAGGATCGTCATGGGGATGGCCCGGATCCGCAACTCGTGGGCCACCGTGTCCCACAGGGCGGTGGTCGCCAGGGTGTCGCAGGCCGCCCTGGTCGTGAAGGTCTCGGTGTACTGGTGGGGCGAAGCGAGTGCGGCAGCAGCGAAGAGCAGGAACATGACGAGGGCTCCGGTGGGCGCCAGGTCGCGGCAGCGCATGGACATGGGGGTGACCTCCTCGATGGATTGGCATGATGAGATATGGACTCGACTATACATCAACTCGTGGCCCGACCCGATATAAATGACCGGACATTTTCATATGATCGGCATGATCGAAAGACGATGGCGGCCTTCTATTCCGGCTTGAACAACCCCGCCGCATCCGACCCCAGCAGCCCCGCCCGGTACGATCTTTCGTCCACCGGTGTCAGCCGCCCGTGCATCGCCGGGGTGATCAGCATGACCCGCCGCACCCGCTCGGTGCGCTCGGCGATCCGCTCGAGATGCTCGTCGCTGACGGTCCAGTGCAGCCGGTCGAAGGGGGCGAGGCTCAGCGGGCCGGTGTAGCCGACCAGGGTGCGCTCGCGGGCGAGGTTGTAGTAGGGCTCGAAGTAGGACATCGCCAGCTCGCGCACGCTCGCG
>JAURXS010000303.1 GCA_030654305.1 bacterium
GCCGCCGACCGCCTGCGCGACGCCGCGGCGCCGGGCTGGGTCTGCGACGGCTCGCGCCTGCGCGACGAGCTGGGCTTCGGCGGCGCGCGCGACCTGGCGCGGGGCTTCGCCGAGACGCTGGACTTCTACCGCCGGGAAGGATGGCTCCGTGCGCCGTAGACTGCAGGCGCTGGCCCTGTACCGCATCGAGCTGGACCGCTGGGCCGTGGTGTACCTGGTGGTCAGCGGCTTCTACCCGCTGCTGCGCCCCGACGTCGTGGCGCGGCCCTACGAGCGTCTGGTCTGGCACCTCGGCGCGGCCCTCTTCGTGTGGTTCCTGCCGCCGCTGGCCCGCATGTCGCGCTCGGCCCTGGTGCGCTTCCTGGGCGAGATCTACCTGCCGTTCGCGTTCCCGCTGTTCTACGCGGAGATGGAATACCTGGGCATCGTCTTCCACGGGTTCCACGACAGCTTCGACCCGGTGCTGATCGGCTGGGAGGAGAGGATCTTCGGGCTGCAGCCGAGCCTGGCCTGGAGCCGGGCCTGGCCGTGGGCGTGGTTCCACGAGCTGATGGAGATGGCCTATTTCAGCTACTACGCCCTGGCGCCGCTGGTGCTGGCGATGATCGTGCGCGACGGCGGTCTGCCCGCCGGCCGGCGCTGGCCCGCGATCCGCGCCTTCGCGCGCGACCTGGGCGGCGTGATGCTGCTCTGCTACACCCTGTACACGTTCTTCCCGGCGTGGGGGCCGAAGTACTTCCGCACCGGCCCGATCCCCGTCGAGGGCTGGATCTTCACCGACATCATGCGCTACATCCACGCCAACGGCGCGATCCTGGGCGCCGCCTTCCCGAGCAGCCACGTCGCCGCCTCGATGGTGGCCTGGTGGCACGTCTGGCGGCTCTTCCCCCGCCACCGCTGGTGGATGTCGACCCTGTTCGCGCTGCTCTGCTCGGCGACCGTCTACTGCCGCTACCACTACGTGGTGGACGTCATCGGCGGCCTGATGCTGGGCGCGCTGGTGATCTGGGCCGGCGAACACCTGTACGAGACGGGCCGCCGCCTCCCCTGGCGCTCGTGGCGGCCGCCGGCGCCGCCCCGCCTGCGCTGGACGCGCCGCTAGCGCGCCTCGCCCGCGGACCCGCCCTTCACGATGTTGGTCGCCAGCGCGATCATCGAACCCACGTCGCTGAGGTTCGCCGGCAGGACCAGCGTGTTGCCGACCTTGGCGAGCCGGCCGAACTCCCCGACGTACTGCTCGGCCACGCGCAGGCGCATGGCCTGATCGCCGCCGGGGGTGCTGAGCGCCGAAGCGACCTGGCGCAGGCCCTCGGCGGTGGCCGTGGCGACGGCCAGAATGGCCGCGGCCTCGCCCTGCGCCTCGTTGATCTGCTGCAGCTGGTTGGCCTCGGACTCCTTGATGACCCGCTGCTTCTCGCCCTCGGCCCGGTTGATCTGGGCGTCGCGCTCGCCCTCACTGGTGAGGATCGTGGCGCGCTTCTCGCGCTCGGCGCGCATCTGCTTCTCCATGGCGCTGAGCACGTCGCGCGGCGGGTTGATGTTCTTGATCTCGTAGCGCAGCACCTTGACGCCCCACGGTTCGGTCGCCTTGTCCAGCTCCTGCACCACCTGCTGGTTGATCGTGGCGCGCTCCTCGAAGGTGCGGTCCAGGTCGATCTTGCCGATCTCGCTGCGCAGCGTGGTCTGGGACAGCTGCGTGATGGCGAAGTTGAAGTCGGAGATGCCGTACGACGCGCGCTGCGGGTCGAGCACCTTCAGGTACAGCACGCCGTCGACGCCGACCTGCACGTTGTCACGCGTGATGCAGACCTGCTCGGCGATGTCGAAGGCCCGCTCCTTGAGGCTGTGCTTGTAGGCGACCTTCTCGACGAAGGGCACCAGGATGTGGAAGCCCGCCTGGATGGTCTTGCGGTACTTGCCCAGGTATTCCACGATGTAGGCGGACTGCTGGGGCACGACGATCGCGGTCCTGGCGATCACGATCAGGACCAGGAATACGACGACGACGGCGGCGATCATGGTGTCCATGGCGTCCTCCGATGAAGGCGGTTGGCGGTTCGGTTCACTCGGCGCGGACGAGCAGGGTCAGCCCGTCCACTCCCTTGACCCGGCAACGGGCGCCGGCGGCCAGGTCGTCATCGCCGTCGTTGCGGGCGTCCCAGGCCGTGCCGCGCAGGTCGACGCGCCCGTGCGCGCCGGCCGGGATCGGCGCCTGGGCGCTGGCGATCTCGCCGATCAGCTCGGGGCCCATCGCCCGGTCGACCTTCGCGAGCTTGCGCTTCAACGGGCCCCGGTACAGGACCAAGCCGGCCACGGCCAGCACGGCGAACAGCAGCCACTGCGTCCAGGCCGGCAGGTGGAGGCCGCAGACCCCGAGCAGGCCCACCAGCAGCCCGGCCAGGCCGAAGAAGACGAGGTAGAAGTCGGCGGTGATGACCGCCTCCGCGGCGAGCAGGATCGCGCCCACGATGATCCAGATCCACCAGGCCATGTCGCCTCCTGTCGGGATGGGTCTGCGAGCGGCGGGAACCCCCGCGCGATGGTATCGGGGGACCGGTCGGCCGTCAAGACGGCAGGCTCGGAGGGAGACATACGCAGGCCGGCCTGCTAGGATGCGCGGCGTCGTTCCGTTCAGCCATCCGGAGGTGCCAGCATGCAGAACGTCCGCGTCGGCCTCATCATGACCCTGGCCGGCAGCCTCGCCCTGGGCGTGGTGTTCGGCCTGATCTTCCACCGCCTGTTCCTGTCCAACGTGCCGCAGCAGTGGCTCTCGAGCGCCCAGACCGCCATCGCGCCGGTGACCTTCGTGGGCACGGGCCTGGGACTGGGGTTCGTGATCTGCCTGTGGGCCCTGCTGGTGGCGTGGCTGGCGCCGCGCTTCCGCAAGCCCGCCCCGAAGGCCGACTGAACGCGGCGCGGCCGGCCGGCGCCCCTCGCGCCGGCCGGCCGCCGTGTTCTCCCGCCGGGAGTCAGATCTTCACCAGCTCCACGCGCCGGTTGTTCGCGCGGCCCTCGGCCGTGTCGTTCGTGCCGAGCGGCTTGGTCTCGCCCAGACCCTTGACCTCGAGGCGGTCCGCCGCGATGCCGAAGGCGCTGCCGAGGTAGTCCTTCACCGACGCGGCCCGCTGCTGCGAGAGGACGCGGTTGGCGTCGTCGGCGCCCTCGCTGTCGGTGTGCCCCTCGATCGACAGGCGCAGGCCGGCGTCCGCCTTCAGCAGCTCGCCGAGGTCGGCGAGCGTCTTGTAGGACTCCGCCTTGATCACGGCCGACCCGGAATCGAACAGGATGCCGTGGGTGACGATGCGGCCGTCCTGGGCGAGCTGGTCGCGCATGGTCTTGCCGCCCGCGGCGAAGCGGAAGCCCGACATGAGCATCGGGTTGCCCTCCTGGTCCCAGCGGTCCATGGCGACCTTGATCCCGTCGGGCGCGAGGCCCTCGACCTTCGGCACGTTCCCCACGCGCTCGTTGTCGACGTAGCACTTGAAGGTGGTCGACGTCGCCATGATCCGCAGGGTGTGCCGGCCCTTGCCGACGCGCTGCGTGAGCGCCTTGTCGGACTTCGTCACGCCGCCGACGGTGACGCGCGTGTTCTGGCTGTCGCCGAAGAAGAAGACGATCGCCTCCGTCTCGCCCTCCATCAGCTTGATGGTGTACCAGTGGCCGCTGTGGGGCTCGCCGTTGTCGTAGATCTCCATCTCGATGGTGTACTTCTCGGGGAACGGACCCGCGGGCAGCTTCGGGCTGAGGTTGCCGGTGTCGGTGCAGAGGATCCAGCCCTTGTCGCCCTTGCGCGCGACCTCGAAGACGCCGTCGACCAGGTTCCAGCGGCTCGGGAACTCGCCGACCTCTTCGTGGTCGAGGGCGTCGCAGAAGATCGTCCGGTCGCCCGGCACGAAGTCGCAGCGGGTGTAGAGGGCCATGTCCTCGGCGGCCTTCCCCGCGGGACGGCCTCCCGACGCGCCGCCGCCGGACGCGGCCGTCTGCAGGGGCGCGTCGTCGTCATCGCCGGCGCCGCCCGCCGCCGGCGCGGTCTCGCTTCCGCGAGCGCCTCCGCCGCCGCCCGCCGCGTACTCCTGCGTGTACTGGCCGTCACCCGTGTAGCGGTAGTACTCCTCGGGCACGTCCTTGGCGACGCGCTCGACGGCCTTGGCCAGGACGGTGCGCAGGGCCTTCTCCATGGGCTGGTTGGAGTAGCTGCCCAGCGCGCCGCCGAGCGCCACGTCCTCGACCCAGCCCCGGCCCGTCAGGTCGGTCGACCAGCTCTTGGACTTGCCCTCGACGCTGAAGGCCTTGATCACGCGGCGGGTGCGGATGTCGACGAGCTTCAGGTCCAGCGCGCATTCGGCCGTGTTGCTGCTGACGCCGACCGAGCCGCCCAGCCGGCTCTTGGCCGCGCCGAGCAGGCCGCCGCCGCCGCTGGCCTCGGGCTCGAAGCTGGTGACCGCGCCGGTGATCATGACGTCGGCGCCTTCCATCAGCCCCCGCTCGGCCCCGCGCCCCTGTTCGACCAGTCCCGATTCGGCGAGCTCGATCTCGCCCGCCAGTTCGGCGACTTCGTCCTGGCTCGCCAGCACGATGAAGCGGTCCTCGTTGGCCAGGGCCGTCGACAGCATCTGGCCGATCGCAGCCGCCATGCTCCCGTCGCACTGGCCGGCGTTGGACTTGATCTGGCCGACGACGATGCGGCACTTGTTGTTCTGCTCGGTCAGCCGGTCCTTGGTCCCGGCCGCGGCGGTCCCGGCAGCCAGCAGGCCCAGAAGCGCCAGCGCGACGGCGAGGCGGCCCACGGTTCGACGGTTCATCGTTCACCCTCCGGAATCGGTTAGCCGGCGATCCGGCACGCGAGTAGCGGGCGTCGACGATACCGCCGATCGGCTGAACATGGCAATTCATTGTTGGTGGGCGGCCTTGACGGCGGGGACCCGCCGAGCCGGAAAGAAGAAGGGCGCCTCCCGGGCGCCCTCGGCACGTTCGCCATCCCTAGCGGGCTCAGCCGAACCCGCCGTGGCTGCCGTGGCCGCAACCGCCAACGCCGCCGCTCCCGCCGCCGGCATCCTTGCTGGCGAACGTGGAGAGCTTGCGCTCCGACTTGCGGGCGCCGCAGGCAGGGCAGGCGACCTTCCCCGCCGCGGCCTCGGTCGACGTGCAGAGTTCCTCGTACTCGGCGCCGCAGGCGCGGCAGGTGAACTCGTACATGGGCATGTCACGCACCCCCGGTCTTCGGTCGGTCGTCGTCTTTCGTTTTCGGAGCCCGATCACCGATCGAGCAGCTGGCGGCGCCTCAGGTGGGCACGCCCAGGCGCGGGAAGACCCAGCGCACCAGGGCGAGGTAGATCGCGAGGATGATCAGGGCCTTCGTCACGGCGACTCCCATCGTTCCCTTATATTCCAAGTTCATTGACTACTAATATAGCTGCGCCCCTCCGGACGTCAAGACCGCCGGTCAGAACGTGCCCCGCACCCAGCCGCCGTCACAGGCGACGCACTGGCCGGTGACGTAGGACGCCCCCTGCGACATCAGGAACAGGACCAGCGCCGCCAGCTCCTCGGGGCGGCCCAGACGCCCGGCCGGGATCTCGCGCTCCCAGGCCGCCAGCACCTCCTCGCGCGTGGCGGCCGCGCCATCGGCGAGCTTGCGCGCGATCAGCCGCTCCACCGCGCTGGTGAGGTGGAAGCCCGGCGCGACGGAGTTGACGGTCACGCCGCGGGGCGCCGCCAGCCGGGACAGGTCCTTCACCAGCGCGTGCACCGCCGGGCGGATCACGTTCGAGAGCGTCAGGTTGTCGAGCGGCTGGCGGACCGTCACCGAGGTGACCGCGACGATGCGCCCGTAGCCGCGCTCCATCATGCCGGGCAGCACGCGCCGGCAGGCCTTCACGGCGCTCTCGAGGTTCAGGCGGTAGGCCGCCTCCCAGGCCGCGAGGTCCGCCTCGAGGAAGCCGACCGCCGGCGGGCCGCCGGCGTTGACCAGCAGCAGCTCGACCGGCCCCAGGGCGTGCTCGATCTCGGTGACGAAGTCCGCCAGCGCGTCGCCGTCGGACACGTCGACCTGCGCGGCCAGCACGCGGCCGTCGCCGGCCGCGGCCACCGCCGCCGCCGCCACGGCCAAGTCGTCGGCGCCGCGGGCGCACAGCGCGACGCGCGCCCCCTCGCGGGCCAGCCCCTCGGCCACGGCCCGGCCGAAACCGCGCGACCCGGCCGTCACCAGCGCCACCCGCCCCTTCATGCCCAGATCCACTGCCCACCTCCCCGGACCGGATGGCTCCTTGCGGGGCCGCGGCCCCATCGCTTAAGGTTGCCCGGATCATAAGGCCTGCCAGCCCCGGAAGCGACCCCCAGCGGAGGATCCGTGAGCAAATTCCAGCGTACGCTCGTCACCGCCGCCCTGCCCTACGCCAACGGCGAAATCCATCTCGGGCACCTCGCGGGCGCCTACCTGCCGGCCGACGTCTACGCGCGCTACCTGCGGCTGCGCGGGCGGGACGTGCTGTTCATCTGCGGCACCGACGAGTACGGCGTGCCGATCACCCTGACCGCCGAGAAGCAGGGGATCACGCCCCAGGAACTGGTCGACCGCAACCACGCCTCGATCAAGGCCTCGTTCGAGGGCTTCGGCATGACCTTCGACAACTTCTCGCAGACCAGCCGCGCCATCCACACCGAGACCAGCCAGGCCTTCTTCCTGGACCTGCACCGCCGCGGCGTGCTGGTCCAGAAGTCGAGCGAGCAGTTCTACAGCCCGACCCAGGGCCGGTTTTTGGCCGACCGCTACATCGAGGGCACCTGCCCCCAGTGCCACAGCCCCGGCGCCCGCGGCGACCAGTGCGAGAAGTGCGGCTCGTCGCTCAACCCCGACGAGCTGATCGAGCCGCGCAGCGTGCTGGACAACTCGCCGCTGGAGAAGCGCGCCACGGTCCACTGGTACCTGCCCCTGGACGCCTGGCAGCCGGAGCTCGAGTCCTGGCTGGCCACGCACCCGGAGTGGAAGGAGAACGTCCTGAACTACTGCCGCGGCTGGTTCCAGGACGGCCTGCAGCCGCGCGCCGCCACCCGCGACCTGCACTGGGGCGTGCCGGTGCCCCTGCCGGACCACGAGGGCAAGGTCTTCTACGTCTGGTTCGACGCGCCCATCGGCTACATCTCCGCGACGCGCGAGTGGGCGGCCGCGCGGGGCGATCCCGAGGCGTGGCGCCTCTGGTGGCAGGACCCGGACTCGCGCCTGGTCCACTTCATCGGCAAGGACAACATCGTCTTCCACGCGATCATGTTCCCCGGCATGCTGATGCACCACTCCGAGCCCTGGGTGCTGCCGGACAACGTCCCGGCCAACGAGTTCCTGAACCTCGAAGGCAACAAGCTGTCCACCAGCCGCGGCTACGCCGTCTGGCTGCCCGATTTCCTGCAGCGCTTCTCCGCGGACACGCTGCGCTACACGCTGGCGCGCACGCTGCCCGAGACCAAGGACACGAACTTCACCTGGGAGGGCCTGCAGTCGCGCTCCGACAACGAGCTGGGCAACAACTTCGGCAACCTCATCAACCGCGTGTTCACCTTCGCGCACAAGTACTTCGAGGGGCGCGTGCCCGCCTGGACCGAGGCCGACCTGACCGACCTGGACCGCGCCGCCCTGGACGAGGTGGCCGCCTGCCGCGGGCGCTGGGCCGAGCGCCTGGAGCGCTTCGAGATCCGCGCCGCGCTGGACGAAGCCTTCGCCGCCGGCCAGACCGGCAACCGCTACTTCGACGAGTCGGCCCCCTTCCGCAGCCGCAAGGACGACCTGGCGCGCTGCGGCGTCTCGATCGCGGTCACGCTGCAGATCGTGCGGCAGATCGTGGTGATGCTGGCGCCGGTGGTGCCGTTCAGCATGGCGAAGGTGTGGGGGTGGCTGGGGATGGAGTCCGACCTGCACCGCGGCGGCTGGGCGGAGGGGCTCGAGGCGTTGCCTGCCGGGCGAGCGCTGGGGACGCCGGAGATTTTGTTCCCCAGGCTGGATCCCGACGTCATCGCTGCCGAGGTCGAACGGCTGCGGGCGTTGACGGACGGGTTGGCCTGAGCCTCGAAGCCTGACTCGGGCGGCTGACCGGTTCCTGGGGACTGGTCACCTCAACGGTACAACTCGATCCGCGCTACCGCGATGTCGGCCGCGAAGGCCTTCTTGGCCGCGACGACGCCGATGCGCTGTAGTCGGGACATGTCCAGCGCCGCCCCCAGAGACTCGGGCTGGAAGTCGGCGAAGGCGATCTCGACTGCGGACCACTCGGGACCACAGGGCAGTTCCGCCCCGTAATACTGCCAGGGCAGCCGGCAATCCGAGGTGCGCAGATGGAGGTAGTAGCCGTCGCCGGCGCCGCGCACCAGCAGGCGTAACCCGGTCCAGCCCCGCGCATCCAGCGCGTCGCCGCGCGCCGCGAGGGGCAGCGCGACCTGGATGAAGCCGCCGTTGTTGGCGAGCGAGACCTCGCCGCTCAGGCGCAGGCAGCGGCGCCCGTCGAGGATTTCGACCTCACTGGTGGCTTGCGAACGGCCGCCCATGACCTGGTCGGTGAATCGTTGCCAGGCCGTCGCGAGGCTCGAGACGCCGTCGTCGCGGGAAAAATCGTCGATCAGGAGCGTCGCCTCGTCAGAGCGACCGCCGTCGGGGGTGTCATGATCCATGGCGCTCCCATCCGGCGCCCCCGACAGGGAGGCACCCAGGGTGAAGGTCGCGGCCAGAACGGCCATCAGGCTCGACGTGCGGGCGTGGATGTCGAGCGTGCGGGTCACGGTCTTCAGGCCTCCGGGGTTCATCCAGTAGCACAACTTAGACATCATTCGGCAGTTGCGCCCGCCATAGCTCTGCTTCAAGATCGGTTGCGGACCGGACCCGCACCTGCAGCGCACCGATCCGCAACCGGCCTTCAACGCCATGCCATATCTGA
>JAURXS010000304.1 GCA_030654305.1 bacterium
CCACCAGCAGGGCCAGCGCCACCGCGTTGTGGACCGCGTGGACGATCACCGCGGACCAGAGCGAGCCGGTCAGCTCGTAGACCGCCACCAGCAGCAGGCCGAGCGCCAGCAGCCCGAACAGGTACCACGGCTCGCCGTGGACCAGGCCGAAGATCAGCGCCGAGACGACGGCCGCCGGCCACGGCCCCCACGCGCGCCGGCCGAGGCGGTAGACGAGACCGCGGAAGACCATCTCCTCGGCCAGGGGCGCGGCCACCACCACCGCCACGGCCGCCAGGGCGATGCCGGCGGCGCTGTCGGGCAGGTGGCTGTTGTACATCGCGATCCACTCGGGGCCCGGCGGGTGCAGGCGCGAGGACAGGCCGGCCAGCAGCGAGGTGGGCAGCAGCGAGCCCAGGGCCGCGGCCGCGCACAGGACGTGCTCGGCCGCCGGCATGCGGGACAGGTCGAAGGCGGCCTGCGGCGGGGCGCCGCGCGCCTGGGAGGCGGCCGCGGCGAACAGGATCGTCAGTACAGCGCCGGCGCCGGCGGCGGCGAACAGGTTGTCGGTCAGCTGGAAGGCGAGGACCTGCGCGGCGAGGTTGGACGCCATCAGGGAGAACGCCAGCAGGACCAGCCGTCGCGTGGACCAGCCGCGCCAGCCGCCGTCGCCGGGGAGCGGCCGCTCCGGCGGACGGGAGCCAGGTTCGGGCGTGGGGTCGTCGGGATGCAAGGCGGTCCTTCCGTCCTGGGGAGCGTGTCGTCAGGCCCGCCTTGGCGCGGGTTCACCGAACGGTTAATATGCAGCCGACGGCTGCGGAGCGAAAGGGGCGACATGCCGGAACTGCGCGAGGGACGGAAGATCCGGGCGGTGGTCTTCGACCTGGACAACACGCTGACCGATTTCATGAAGGCCAAGCGCGGCGCCATCCGGGCGGCGGCCGACGCCATGATCGACGCCGGCCTGGTGATGGACCCCCAGCTGGTCTACGACCGCATCTTCGCCATCTACGACGAGGTCGGCATCGAGCACCAGCGCGTCTTCAACCGCTTCCTGACCGAGGCCACGGGGCGCGTGGACGACCACGTGCTGGCGCCGGCGGTCGTGGCCTACCGCCGCGCCCGCGAGGCCTCGCTCGTGCCGTACCCGCACGTGCAGCGCGTGGTCTACCGCCTGGTCAAGGACGGCTACAAGCTGGCCGTCGTCAGCGACGCGCCGCGCTTCGAGGCCTGGCTGCGCCTCTGCTACCTCGGCCTGCAGCACGTGTTCGACGTCGTGCTGACCCACGACGACACCGGCGCGCGCAAGCCCGACCCCGTGCCCTTCCGCATGGCGCTCGAACGGCTCGGCGTCGCGCCGGGCCAGGCGGTGATGGTCGGGGACTGGCCGGAGCGCGACATCGTCGGCGGCCTGGTCGCCGGCCTGCACACGGTCTACGCCCGCTACGGGGACACCTACGGTTCGCCGGACCGCCCGCGGACCACGGATTCGGGCGCCCACTTCGTGATCGACGACCTGCTGCAGCTGCTCGACGTGCTCGAGCGGCTCGAGCGGCCGGCCGGGGAGGCCTGAGATGCGCGTGGCCACGAGCGCCGGCATGGCGGCCATCGACCGCGAGACGATCGCAGGCGGCGTGCCCGGCCGCGAGCTCATGGAGCGCGCCGGCCGCGAGATGACCTGGCAGCTGCTGCGGGAGTTCCCCGCGTTGGCGCCGCCGGCCCAGATCGGCGTGGTCTGCGGGAAGGGGAACAACGGCGGCGACGGGCTGGTCGTGGCTCGCCTGCTGGAGAACCTGGGCTTCGAGGTGCGGGTGCTGCTGCTGGCCGCCGCGGTCGACCTCGCGCTCGACGCCCGCGCGAACCTCGACCGCCTGCCGCCCGGCGTGGCCGTCGAGACCATCCCGCCCGACGCCTGGGCCGACCGGGCCGGCGACCTGTGCGCGGAGTCGGACCTGGTGGTCGATGCGGTCTTCGGCACGGGCGTCACGCTGCCGCTGAGGCCCGACCACGCCGCGCTGTTCGCGGCGCTGAACGACGGCGGCGCGCCGATCGCGAGCCTGGACCTGCCCTCGGGCGTGGGCGGGGACGACGGCGCCGTCGATCCGGTCGCCGTGCGCGCCGACGCCACCATCACCGTGGGCCTGCCCAAGCTGGGCCTGCTGCTGCCCCCGGGGCGCGACCACGTCGGCGCGCTGTCGGTCGTGGACATCGGGTTCGACGACGAGGCCTGCGCCCGCCACACCGGGCCCCGCCACTGGCTGCTGCCCCAGGACTACGCCGAACTGCTGCCGCCGCGCCCCACCGACACGCACAAGTACGGGGCCGGCACCGTGCTGGTGCTCGCCGGTTCGGCCCGCTTCGGCGGCGCGGCGCTGCTTGCGGCGCTGGGCGCGCTGCGCTCCGGCGCCGGCTTGGTCACCCTCGCCCTGCCGCGGGAGCACGCGTCCGCGGCCACGTCCTTCGTCCCCGAAGCGCCCGTGGTCGGCCTGCCCACCGGGCCGCGCGGCGGACTGCTGCCCGTGACCGGCGACGACCTGGCCGCGCTGCTGCACCGCCAGCGGGCCCTGGCCGTGGGCCCGGGCCTCGGCGACGACCCGGACACCGACCGCTTCGTGGTGGAACTGCTGGCCGCATCGTCGCAGCCGGCGGTGATCGACGCCGACGCCCTGTCCGCCTTCGCGCGTCTCGGCCTGCCGCCGCGCGGCGGCGTCGGTCCGGCGGTCGTCACGCCGCACGCCGGCGAACTGGCCCGGCTGGCGGGCCTCGACCCGGCCGAGCTGGCCGCGCGCCGGCTCGACCTCGTCCCCGAACTCGCCGCGCGCTGGGGCGTGGTGCTGGTCGCCAAGGGATCGCCGACGCTGGTGGCCGCCCCGGACGGCACGCTCTGGTTCAACCCCACCGGCCACGACGCGCTGGCCCACGGCGGCACCGGCGACGTGCTGACCGGCCTGATCGGCGGCCTGCTGGGCCAGGGCTGCGAACCTCTCGACGCCGCGCTGCTGGGCTGCTGGCTGCACGGGCGCGCCGGGGAGCTGGCGGCCGAAGGCGGTTCCCGCCGCGCCGTGCTGGCCCGCGAGGTCGCCGACTCCCTGCCCGCCGCCCTGGCCGAGCTGGATGACCTGGCGGGGGCGTGGGCATGAAGGTCCTGGGCATCGAGACCTCCTGCGACGACACCAGCGTCGCGCTCTACGACTCCGAACAGGGCGTGCTGGAGAACCTCGTCTCGAGCCAGGTCGACCTGCACGACCACTTCGGCGGCGTGGTCCCGGAGCTGGCCTCGCGCGCGCACCTGGTGAACCTGCTGCCCCTGATCGAGGTGCTGCTGGAGCGGCGGCGGCTCGCCTTGGCGGACCTGGACGGCGTGGCGGTCACGGCCGGTCCCGGCCTGATCGGCGCCCTGCTGGTGGGGCTGTCCACCGCGAAGGCCCTCTGCTGGTCGGCGCGCAAGCCGCTGGTCGGGGTCCACCACATCGAGGGCCACATCCTGGCCAACCTGCTGTCCGGCCCGCTGGACCTGCCCGCGGCCGTGCTGGTGGTCTCGGGCGGCCACACCGAGGTCGTGCTGATGACCGAGGTGGGCCGTTACCGCCGGTTGGGCTGGACGCTGGACGACGCCGCGGGGGAGTGCTTCGACAAGTCGGCCCAGCTGCTGGGCCTGCCGTATCCGGGCGGCCCGGTCATCGACCGCCTCGCCGAGCGCGGCCGGGGCGGCCGCTTCGAACTGCCGCGGCCCCTGACCCGCGACCCGCGCCTGGTGTTCAGCTTCAGCGGCCTGAAGACGGCCGTTCGCGTGCTGGTCGAATCGCTGCCCCGGCCGCTGGACGACCAGACCGTGGCCGATATCTGCCGGGCCCTGCGCGAGGCGGTCGTCGACGTGCTCGTCCAGCGCCTGTTCCAGGCCGCCCGCGAGCACCGCGTGCGGGGCGTCTACCTGGCCGGCGGCGTGGCGGCCAACTCGTGGCTGCGCGACCGCGCCGCCCGGGAGGCCGCGGCCGGCGGATTCGCATTCCGCCCCCCCGAGCGCGTCTACTGCACCGACAACGCGGCCATGATCGCCTGCGCCGGCCACGCCCGCCTGGCGGCGGGATTCTCGGATCCCTTTGATCTGGATGGGTTTGCGCGCGCTCCGCTCGCCTCCTGGCGCTGACCTGCCTCCTCCCGCCCCATCGTTCCCGCCCGCGTCGCGGACGTCCCCATGATGGCACGACCCTTGCGACAGGTTCGTCGGTTCTGCCTGTAATCAGTAATCCCGTTGCGATTTGCACGGATGGTGCCGATGCGCGAAACCGAGACGATCCTGGTCGTCGACGACGACCAGCACCTGCGGACGATCCTGAAGCACGTGCTCGAACAGGGCGGCTTCCAGGTGAACCTGGCCGAGGACGGGCGTCAGGCCCTGGCCTGCCTGCAGCAGGAGCTGCCCGACCTGGTCCTGCTGGACGTCATGATGCCGGGCCTGGACGGGTTCGACGTGCTGCGCGAGCTGCGCGGCCGGTTCCGGACCCACCACCTGCCGGTGATCATGCTGACCGCCAAGGGCGAGACGCCGCAGAAGGTGCGCGGCCTCGAGCAGGGGGCCAACGACTACCTGTGCAAACCGTTCGTGCCGGAGGAACTGGTGCTGCGCGTGCGCAACATGCTGCAGCTGAGCCGCAGCCAGCGCGACGCCAACCCGCTGACGGGCCTGCCCGGCAACCGCGCCATCGCGCGCGAGCTGAACCGGCGGCTCGAGGCGGGCCAGACCTTCGGGTTCCTCTACTTCGACCTCGATCATTTCAAGGCCTTCAACGACCACTACGGCTACGTGAAGGGCGACGCGGTCCTGACGATGCTGGCCGACCTGCTCACGAGCGAGGTCATGGCCTGCGACGACGCCTTCCTGGGCCACGTCGGCGGCGACGACTTCGTCGCCGTGTCGCGCCCGCAGGACGCCGACGGCCTCGCCGAGCGCATCGTCGTGGAGTTCGACCGGAACATCCTCGGGCAGTACGAGCCCGAGGACCGCCGCCGCGGCTACATCGAGCTGCCCGACCGCACGGGGCGGCTGCGCCGGTTCCCGCCGGTGTCGCTGACCGTCGCGGTCGTCGTCGAGCAGCAGGGGAACTTCGGCCACGTGGGCCGGCTCAACGCCGTGGCGGCGGAGCTGAAGAAGTACGGGAAATCCCTGCCCGGCAGCCAGATCATCCACGAGCGGCGCTTCCCGGTCGACGCGGCCGCGGCGCAGACCTCGCCGCCGGCGGACGGCCGCGACGAGGGCGAGGCGCCTTCGGCCCGGCGTCCGGAGCAGCCATGAACGACGTGCGCGTGCTGATCGTGGAGGACGAGCCCCACCTCGCGGGCCTGATGTCGCGCGCCTTCGCGCAGGAAGGCTGGCAGGCGGTCGTGGCCCGCAACGGCATCGAGGGCCTCAACCAGGTGGCCGCCTTCCGCCCCGACGTGATCGTGATGGATGTGATGATGCCCAAGCTCGACGGCATCGACGCGACGCGCCTGATCCGGCGCAACCCCGGCCACGACCGCACGGCGATCGTGGCGCTCTCGGCGCGCCACGACGGCGCCGCCCGGGCGGAGATGCTCGCCGCGGGTGCGGACTTGTACCTTGAAAAACCCTTCGTGATGGGCCGACTGGTCGGCCAAGTCGCCGACGCCCTGGCCGCGCGGCGGGTCCATGCAGGGAAGGACGTGACATGATGCAGTTCCTGGCGAATCTCGGTGCGATCCCGGCCGGCGTGGCGGCGGCTCCCGGCGGTCCGGTGCCCTACGCCGTGGCGATCCTGGCCCTGGTCGCGGGGCTGGTCTGGCAGATCTGGCGCGTGCGCCAGCGCTCCAACGACCTCCACGACCGGCAGGAGCGCGTGCGCGGCCTGGAGAGCCTGCTGGCGATCTCGGCGCGCATCCACGCTTTCCGCGATTCCGAGCACTTGCTCCACGAGATCACGCAGTCGGTGCGGGAATCGCTGGGCTTCCGCATGGTCCTGTTGCGCATCTACAACGTCTCGGACAAGGTCTTCGAGGCGAAGGCCTTCTCCGGCATCGACGAGGAAGGCATCGAGTACCTGCGCAACAGCCCGATGACGCTGACCGGGTTCCGCAAGATGGCCCTGCCGCAGTTCCTGGTCTCCAATTCCTACCTCATCCGCCACACGATCGAGGGTGCGGAGCAGGCCCTGGCCGACGCCTACACGCAGGCGCAGGAGAAGCGCGCCGAGGGCGATTGGGACGAGCGCGATGCGCTGATCATTCCCCTGAATTCGCCCGAAGGGGAGATCCGAGGCTACCTGAGCGTCGACGATCCGGTCGATCACAAGGTGCCCGGACTGCAGACCATCCAGATGCTGGAGCTGTTCGCCCAGCAGGCGGCCACGGCCATCGCCTCGGCCGAGCTCTACTCGCGGCTGCACCGGCAGAACCAGGAGCTGACGCGCTCCTCGGACCGCCTGCGCTACCACAACGAGCTGAAGAACAACTTCGTCGCCAACGTCAGCCACGAGCTGCGCACCCCGCTGACCTCGATCAAGGCCTACAGCGAGGCCCTGGTGCACGGGCGCGAGCGCATGGACGACGCGGCCCAGGGCGAGTTCCTGCGCGTCATCCAGTCCGAGAGCGAGAAGCTCACGGGCATCGTCAACAACCTCCTGGACCTCGAGCGCATGGAGCGCGAGCAGGTCACCTTCAACCGCCACCAGACGGACCTCGTGGCGCTGGTGCGCGGCATCGAGGGTTCCGCGCGCACCCAGGCCGAGACCAAGCGCATCGCGTTCTCCATGCACGTGGACCGCGAGGAGATCCTGCTCGGCGTCGACGCCGACCTCGTGCGCCAGCTGATCCGCCACCTGCTGGACAACGCCTTCAAGTTCACCCCGAGCGGGGGGAAGGTGCACCTGTCGCTGGTCGACGGCGTCTCGTCGGTGCGCATCGTGGTCGAGGACAACGGCATCGGCGTCCCCGACAACAAGATGACCTACATCTTCGACCGCTTCTACCAGGTCGACGGCTCCAGCACGCGCGAGCACGGCGGCCAGGGCATCGGGCTGGCCATCTGCCGCGACATCGTCACGCGCCACGGCGGCCGCATCTGGGGCGAGCGGGTGCAGCCCCAGGGCGTGCGCTTCAACGCCCTGCTGCCGCGCCGGGACGAGATCGTCCGCCGGGGCCAGAACAACGGCCGCCTCACGGTCTTCAACGACGTGCCCGAGTTCGCGGAGCGGCTGATCCACTGGGTCGGCGAGCTGCTGCGGTCGCGCGTGGTCGCGCTGCTGCTGCCCGACGCGGGCGGGGAGCACCTGGTCGTCGAGGCGGCCATGGGCCTCGAGGACCGCGTGGTGCAGGACATGCGCCTCGCGCGCGGCGAGGGCGTGGCCGGGCGCGTCTGGGCGACCGGGGAGCCGGCGCTGAGCGAAGCCGCGGCCGCCGGGGTGCGCGCCGCGTCGGACCGCGCCGGGGACCGCCTGGAGACCGGCAGCCTGCTGAGCGCGCCGGTGACGCGCGACGGGCGCGTGGTGGGCGTGGTGAACGTCGCCAGCCGGCTCGACGGCCGCCCGTTCGGCGTGTGCGACCGCCTGCTGTTGCAGGCGATCGCGGCGCGGCTGGGGCACGTCCTGGAGCGCGTCGTGGTCCACCAGCACAGCAACCGCGAGTTCGGCGACCTCGCGCAGGCCCTGCGCAAGAGCGTGGCCATCCGCCGCGCCCGCCACGACGACCTCGCGGAGATCTGCCACGACGTCTGCATCGAGACCGCCCGGCGCATGGGCCTCTCCGAGCCCGAGCTGATGAGCCTGGCCTTCGCGCTGCAGACCTACGACCTGGGCCTGACCGGCATCCCCGACGACATCATCTACAAGGGGCCGCCGCTCGAGCCGGAGGAGTGGGAAATCCTGCAGCAGCACGTCCACCTGAGCCTGCAGCTGATCTCGTCGCTCGACGCTCCCGGCGAGGTGCACGACATCGTCCTGCACCACCACGAGCACTACGACGGTTCGGGCTACCCGCGGGGGCTGGCCGGCGAGGACATCCCCCTGGGCGCGCGGCTGCTGATGCTGGCCGACAGCCTCACCGCGATGCTGCAGGGCCGCCCCTACCGCCGGGCCGTGACCCTGGAGCAGGCGCTCGACGAGATGCAGCAGCGGGCCGGCAGCCAGTTCTGCCCGCGCACCCTGACGAACTTCCTGGACGAGGCGCAGCGCCACGCCGAACGCATCGGCGAGGTGCAGCACGCGCGCAACCTGGCCCTGCCGCCGCCGGCGCCGAGGGCCGCGGCGGACAGCGCCCCCGAGAGCGAGGCGGGGGAGCTCGTCGGCGCCGTCGCCGGCGACAGCTCCGCGATCTGAACGGCAAGCGACGCGAACGACACCCGAGGGACGGAGGCACCACCGTGCGCAAGATCCTGATCGTCGACGACGAGCCCTACATCCTGAGCATCCTGGACTTCAGCCTCGACGCCGAGGGCTACGCCGTCCTGCAGGCCGCCGACGGCGACGCCGCGCTCGGCCTGGCCGCCGAGCAGCAGCCCGACCTCGTCATCCTCGACGTGATGATGCCCCGGCTCGACGGCTTCGAGACCTGCCGCCGCCTCAAGGCGGACCTGCGCACCAAGGACATCCCGGTCGTCCTGCTGACCGCGCGCAACTCGCGCGAGGACCGCACCCGCGGCCGGGACTGCGGCGCCGACGGCTACATCACCAAGCCGTTCAGCCCCCAGCGGCTGGTCGACACGGTGCAGACCTTCCTCGGTGTCCGCCACGGCTGACCCACCAAGACCCGCGCGACGACGCGTACCGGTCCGGGGCGGCGCCCGGGCCGGACGTCGCCGTGGACGCCTGCCGCCGCGCCGTGTAGACTCCCACCGCACGCTTCCCGCCGACGTCCCGCTTCCCCGGAGGAACCAGGCATGGCCGCCGTCGCGACGCTGGCCGAGGTCGCCCTGCCGGTGCCTCTGGACAGGACCTTCACCTACCGCGTCCCGGACGATTGGCCCGCGCCGCCGGTGCAACCCGGCGACCTGGTCTCGGCGCCGCTGGGCCGGCGGACCGTGACGGGCCTGGTCGTCGGCGTGCGCGAGGCGGCCGCCGACGTCGCGGAGATCGACGGCCACCGCCTGCGTCACTTGCGCGACCGCTTCCCCGCGGCGTACCGGATCGAGGACGACCGCCGGCGCCTGCTGGACTGGATGGCCGGCTACTACGCGCTGCCGGTCGGGGAACTCGTGCCCCTGTTCCACCCGCCGGCCCCCGGCACGAAGGCCCGGCCGCGCCGCGCCGCGGCGGCCTACCCCATCGCCGACGCCGTCGACGTGCGCCTGACGCCCGACCAGGAGCGCGCCGTCGCCTGGGCGGTCGACCGCCTCGAGTCGCGCAGCTACGGCGCGCTGCTGCTGCGCGGCGTCACCGGCAGCGGCAAGACCGAGGTCTACCTGCGGGTCATCGCCGAAGCCCTGGCCCGCGGCCGCAGCGCCCTGTACCTGCTGCCGGAGATCGCCTTGACCCCGCAGACCGAGGCGCGCGTGGCGGCGCGCTTCGGCGACCGCGTGGCTACGGTGCACAGCGGCCTGTCCGCGGGCGAGCGCTGCCGCGTGCACGAGGCGGCGGCGGCGGGCGAGCTGAAGGTCGTGCTCGGGCCGCGCTCGGCCCTGTTCACGCCGCTGCGCGACCTCGGCGCGGTGATCGTCGACGAGGAGCACGACGCCAGCTACAAGCAGGAGGAGAAGCCGCGCTACCACGCGCGCCACGCGGCGCTGGTGCGGGCCCGCGAGGCCGGGGCCTGCGTGGTGCTGGGTTCCGCGACGCCGGACCTCGAATCGGTGCGCAACGCGCGCGAGGGCCGCTACCGCGAGATCCTGCTCGCCGACCGGCCGGTCGGGGAGATGCCCGTCGTCGAGATCGTCGACATGCGCGGCGGGCCGGCGTCCGACGGCTTCTCGGACGCGCTGCTGACCCGGCTCGAAACGTGCCTGGCCAACGGCCGCCAGGCGATCCTCTACTACAACCGCCGCGGCTTCGCGCGCGTCCTGCAGTGCACGTCCTGCGGCGTGCCGGTCGCCTGCCCGCACTGCGACATCGCGCTGACGGTGCACCTGCGCCCGCGCCAGCTGCTCTGCCACTACTGCGGCTTCGCGCGGCGCGAGCCGGACACCTGCCCGGACTGCGGCGGCCCGGCCTTCCTGCCCGGAGGCTCGGGGACCGAGCGGCTCGAGCTGGCGCTGGCGGCGCACTTCCCGGAGGCGCGCGTCCTGCGGCTCGACCAAGACACCACCCGCGCCCGCGGCAGCCACCGCGCGATCCTGTCGACCTTCGCCGCGCGCGGCGCCGACATCCTGGTCGGCACCCAGATGGTGGCCAAGGGGCACCACTTCGCCGGCGTCGACCTGGTCGGCGTCCTGGCGGCCGACGACGGCCTGACGCTGCCCGACTTCCGCGCGCACGAGCGGGTCTTCCAGCTGCTGACCCAGGTCGCCGGCCGCGCGGGCCGCGAGAGCCCCGGCGCCGTGCTCTTCCAGACCTGGCAGCCCGACCACCCGGTGATCCTGGCCGCGTCGCGCCACGACTTCGCGGCCTTCGCCGCGGCCGAGTTGCCGCAGCGCGAGGCCGCGGGCTACCCGCCGGCGCGGCGCATGCTGCGCGTGGGCCTCGCGGCCCGGCGCCCCGCCGACGTCGAGGACGCGGCCCGCCGCTTCGGCGAGCTGCTGCGGGCCCACCTGCCGATGCCCGAGCTGGAGGTGCTGGGGCCGGCGCCCGCGGTGTTCGCCAGGCTCCAGAACCGCGTCCGCTGGCAGCTGCTGGTCAAGGGGCCCACGACCAACGCCCAGCGGGCCTGGCTCGCCGACCGCGGGCGTCGCCTGGCCGCCGACACCGCCGTCGACGTCACGCTGGACGTGGATCCCGTCGGCCTGTATTGAGTTGTCGGGAAACACGTTGCATGTCGCGAGCGGGGGAGGGCGCAGGCCGGGTTTGCCCCGCGGCCGGTCGACGTGGTATCATGGAGCAGCGGCGTGCGATCGCCGCCGACGCGACATCCCGCACCAACCACCGGGTTCGGACGAAAGGCAGCCGATGCGTCCGTGTAATCTTTTTTGCGCTTCCGTGACCGCGAGGACCCGCTCGGCCGCCCTCGCCTGCCTGCTCGTCGCCGCCGCCGCCGGGGCGGCCTTCGCCCAGTCCGGCGTGACCTGGGAGCCGACGACGGCGTTCACCGACAGCTTGACGCCGGAGCGTCGCGCCAACCTGTACGGCTTCGAATTGCCGCCGGACTACCAGCGCGAGTACCTCGACCACCTGAAGATCTACCCGACGGACAAGGTCGACCTGCCGTCGAACTTCAGCTGGGTGAGCCTGGACGGCCTGACCTCGGTCAAGGACCAGGGCGGCTGCGGCTCGTGCTGGGCCTTCGCCGCGGTCGGGCAGATCGAGTCGCATCTGAAGATCTTCTACGGCCAGGACCTGAACCTGTCGGAACAGCAGATGATCCTCTGCAACCCGTACGGCGCCGACTGCGACGGCGGCTGGGCCACGGCCGTCTACAACGTGGCGATGACCTACGGGGCCGTCCACGAGGAGGACATCCCGTACACCGAGGGCACCGTCAGCAACTGCACCCAGTCCGCCCACCTGCCCTTCGGCTTCGTGACGAGCTGGCACTACGTCTCGAACAACGTGACGCAGATCAAGACCGCCCTGCTCGACGGCCCCGTCTGCTCGGCCTTCAACGCCGACGAGCCCTTCCCTAGCTACGGCACCGGTTGCTACACCGACAACGTCGGTCCCTACACGAACCACCTGATCCTGATCGTCGGCTGGGACGACCGGGCCTGCGGCGGCACCGGCGGCTGGATCTGCAAGAACTCCTGGGGCGCCAGCTTCGGCGAGGGCGGGTACTTCACCATCAAGTACGGGGTGTCGCTGATCGGCACCTCGACGACCCAGATCGACCTGCTGGTGCCGCCGACGAACGTCACGGTGCTCGGCCCCCTGGACGACCGCGACTACCTGGCGGGCGAGACGGTCGACATCGCCTGGACCACGAGCGGCGCCCCCGCGGCCACGGTGGACATCTGGGCCTCCCTCGACGGCTACCTCGACACCAAGATCGCGGACGACGTGCCCAACAGCGGCCACTACCTGTGGACCCTGCCGAACCACTCCACGACGCTGCTCAAGTTCTGCGTCGTCCCGCTGGGCGACACGCGGCAGGGCTTCGGCACCTCCCCGGACCGGATGCGCCTGCTCGGCCACCGCACGCGCTACGTCTCGCCGTCCGGCGGCGACGTCGCGCCCTACGAGTCGGTCGCCACGGCCGCCCGCAGCCTGGCCGCCGCCCTCGTCGCCTGCACCGGTCGCGACACCGTGCTCGTCGCCGCCGGCGACTACGCCGAGCGCGTGTCCGTCACCACGCCGACCACCATCATCGGCGGCTGGAACCCGGTCTTCACCACGCGCGACCCCGCGCCGGGCGCGACGCGCCTGCAGTCGATCGACAGCGCGAGGGGCTTCGGCGGCGGCCTCGACGGCTACGCCGGCGTCGTCGGCTTCGAGTTCCACGACTGCGTCGGCGGGATCAGCAGCGTCCCGTTCTTCGGCCGCCACGGCGGTGCCATCTACATCAACGGTTCCTCGCCCACCATCCGGGACTGCGTGTTCACGGACAACACGGCCAATCCCTTCAACGGCAACGGGGCCGGTGGCGCCATCATCGCCGTCAACGGCGCGCCCCGCATCGAGGGCTGCGTGTTCCAGGGCAACCGGGCCGACCTGGGGGGCGCCGTGGCCCTGATCAACGCCGACGGCGCGGTGCTGACCGGCAACCGGTACCTGCAGAACGCCTGCATGGACAGCGTCGCCGGGCACGAAGGCGCGGGCGTCTACGCCCTCGACAGCCGGCTGGACCTGATCGGCGAGACCTTCACCGGCAACCGCCGCTGCGCGGCGGGGGCGGCCCTGTCGGCGAGCGGCTCGACGGTGGTCGCGCGGGACGTCACCGCCGTCGGCAACCGCGCGGACGCCAAGGGCGGCGCCTTCCACGTCGTGGGCGGCAGCCTCGTCGTCGAGGGCGGCCTCTTCGACGACAACTCGGCCCGCATCGACCGCGGCGGCGCCGTGAACGTCGCGGGAGCGGATCTCGACGTGCGCAACGCCGTCTTCACGGGCAACGCCGCCAGCGTGCTCGGCGCGACCCTGGCGGTGGACTCGTCGCCCGTCGTCCGGCTCGAAAACACGCTGCTGCTCGGCAGCGCGGGCACCGGCTTCGGCTGCGTGTTCCTGACCAGCGCCGGCTCCGTGGTCCTGCGCAACAGCGTCGTCGCCGGCAACGCGCACGGCGGCCTGGCGGGCAGCGCCGCCAGCTTCGCGGGCGACCACAACGTCCTGTGGAACAACCCCGGAGGCGACTACGTGGGCCTGACGGGCGGCGCCCACGACATCCTGGCCGAGCCGGGCTTCTGCGACGCGGCGGCCGGAGACCACGCGCTGGCCCTGCACTCGCCCTGCCTGGACCGCGGCGATCCCGACCCCGCCTGCCTCGATCCCGACGGCTCGCGGGCCGACATCGGCGTGTACGGCGGGCCCGGCTGCGCGCCGGTCGCCCCGGCGGCGGTCGCCCAGCTCAGCCTGACCCAGCCGGCGCTCACGGGCGTCGCGCTCGACTGGGCGCCCAACGCCGAGCCGGACGTCGACCACTACGTCGTCTACCGCCTGCCGGACGCGGCGACGCAGCCGGCCGCCGCCCACGTGGCCGGCGTCGTCGCGCACCCCGACCACGCCTTCGCCTCGGCGCAGTCCGACGGCAGTTTCGTGGTGGTGGCGGTGGACCAGGACGGCCACGTCGGCGGGTACTCGGCGATCCTGACGACGGGCGCCACCGCCGCCGGCGATGCGCCGCGCGCGCTGGCCATCGCGGACGTGGTCCCCAACCCGTTCAACCCCCGCACCACGATCCGCTTCGACGTGCCGCGCGCCGGCCGCGTCGAGGTGCGGATCTACGACATGCGCGGCCGCAGCGTGCGCACCCTCGCGGACGCGGACCTGGCCGCCGGCCGGCACGAGGCGGTCTGGGACGGGCGCGACGAGGGCGGCGCCGCCGCCGCCGCCGGCGTCTACCTGCTGCGCGTGGCGACGGGCGGGGAGCAGCGCTCGGCCAAGCTGGTGCTGGCGAAGTAGCGCGCGGCGCGCCGCGGGCACGAGGAAGGGCCACCCCGGCGGGGTGGCCCTTCGCGCGCCCGGTCCCGGACGCCCCTAGCCCGAGAGCGCCGCCAGCATGTCGTCCAGCCCGACGCGCGCGTCGATGTCCACCGCGCCGATCCGCAGCGGCAGCACCCAGCGCACCTCGCCGCCGCGCGCCTTCTTGTCGCCGGCGACCAGGGCGGCGGTCGCGCGCC
>JAURXS010000305.1 GCA_030654305.1 bacterium
CCAGGTCCCAGCACAGCGGTCCCAGCGCCACGCCGAGGCCGGCCGCCGCGCGGTTGACGTCGCCGCCGAAGCCCAGGCCCAGGCGCGGCCGCAGCCAGCCGCACGGGCGCCACTCCAGGCCCGCGTTCAGCTCGACGCGCCGGCCCGCGCCCGCGCGGTCGTCCAGCGGCTTCACCACGTCCACCGCCAGCAGCAGGGGGCCCAGCGTGTTGCTGGCGCCGAAGCGGACCGTCGTGGGCAGGCTGCGGGCGTAGGGCGCCGCCGCCGCGACCGTCTTCTCGTCGACGACGCGGTCCGCGGGCTCGTCGGTGTCCAGCGCGAGCGAGTCGACCGTCGCCCGCCACGTCGTGCGCTCGACGTCGCGGTCCCACTCGATGCGGCTGGCGGCGTTGCTGACCGCCAGTCCGAGGACCCAGCCGCGCGGCGCCTGCAGCGCCAGCCCGGCGTCCACCGCGTAGCCGGTCCCGCCGCGCGACGTGAGGTAGGAAGCGGACGCCTCGCCGCGCACCTCGGTCATCGTGGCGACGACGGTCCCGCTCGCCGATTCGACGCGCAGGTCGTAGAGGCCGTGCAGGTAGCGGGCGTTGACGCCGGCCGACAGCCGCACGGCGCGGCTGGTCAGCAGCGGCGCCGCGAACGACAGGGTGCCGGAGGCCAGCGCGAAGCCCTCGCCGTCGGTGTCCTCGAAGCTGAAGCTCTCGTCGATCTCGTTGCCCATCAGGACCAGGTCGAAGAAGTCCTTGTCCAGGGTGCCGGTGCCGCCGGCGAGCCCCTGCAGGCTCAGGGCCACCGGCCCCACGCAGAGGCCCAGGGCCGAAGCCCGCACGTCCGCGTTCAGCATGAAGCCCTCGTCCGGGATGTCGTCGAGCAGCCGCTGCTTGTCGGCGGCGTTGAGCGTGGCGCCGGAGATCTCGTTGTAACGCTCCAGGGAGAAGGCGTTGTTGTTGAGGTCCATCGCAACCGAGGCCAGGCCGACCTCCACGCCGTGGGGGCGGCGCAGCGCGAGGTTCGCCGGGTTCCAGCCGACGGCGTCGAGGCCGCGCGCCGCGGCCGTGTAGGCCCCGGCCAGGCCCATGGCCCGCACCTGGCCCTGGGCGGCGGCCGGCGCGACGGGCAGCGCGAGCAGGAGCGCCGGCAACAGCGCGAGCAGCGGCGCGGCGCGACGGGCGGCGCGGGACAGGGCGGTGCGGGACAGGGCGGTGCGGTGCGGACGTCGGGCGGTCATGGGTCGCCTCCGGGGCGCTCGGGTCGTCATTCGTCGTCGTCGGTGACGGTGATCTCGGCGGTGAGCGCGCCGCTCACCGTCAGGCGGTCCACACTGCGCAGGGTCACGGTGAGCCCGCCGGTGCCGGGCAGGGTCGCCACCGCCGCGGTGAAGGCGCCCGGCCTGGTCAGCGCCCGCACCTGGTCGCGGGTCAGGGCGACGACGTGCCGGCTGTCGGTCGTCGTGGTCACGTAGCCGCCGACGGCGTCGACCAGCCCTGCGGTCACCGACAGCGGGCCGATCACCAGCTCCGGAGCGTCCAGCGCCGACAGGCTGTCGGGCCCGACCTGCAGCCGCACGTCCACGCCGAAGGGGAGGTGGTTGCCGATCACGGCGGTGATCGCCGCCGTCTCGAGGTGGCGGTCGAGGTCGCGGCGCAGGTCGTCGTCCAGATCCAGCGGCTCGGGGTCGAACGCGGTCTCGGACGGCAGCAGTTCGAGCCGCAGCGGGGCGTCCACGCGCCAGCAGGCGCGGGCCCGGTCGCCGGGACGCACGGTGCCCACCCAGCCGTCGCCGCCGACGCTGACCGCGCCGGCGAAGGTCAGCTCCTCCGGCAGGAGGCTCAGCAGCTCCGCGATGTTGCTGTTGTGCTCGTCCAGCACGATGCTCGTGCGGGACTCGCCGCCGGCGCGGGCGGGCGCGACCTCGGCCACGACGCTCAGCTCGGCCTCGTCGCCGGCGGCGTTGCGGCCCACGAGGCTCAGCTCGACCTCGCCGCCGATGCCGGTGCCGTTGAACACGTCCACCACCAGCGTCGCCGACGCCAGGCGCACGCCGTCGAGCTCGTCGGGGATGTCGATCGTCTCGGTGCGCGGCGCGAAGGTGAAGACCTCGCGGGGGAAGACCCCCTGCACCTCGGCGAAGGCCAGCGTCAGCGGCGCGATGGCCGCCGACAGCCCGGCGTCGGCGGACAGCGTGACCACGCCGTCGCCGCTGCCGGGCGAGGCGATCGCCACGTCGTAGGTCAGCCGGGTCAGCGCGTCGCCGCCGCCGGCGGTGATCGTGCAGCCGGCGAGGTCGACGACCGTCCGCCGCTCGCCGCCCGACGGCAGGTCCAGGCGCACGACCAGCGTGTCGCCGCGGAGGTCCCGCAGCTGCGGGAACGTCACGCGCGCCGAGCAGGGCAGCTCGATGCCGCTGGACAGCGCGAGGTCCAGCACGCCGCTGCCGATCGTCGCCGCCAGGATGCCCAGCGAGTCCGGCAGGTCGGCGCCGCCCGACTCGTCGAACGCGAGCGCCTCGACGCGGGCCGTGGCCTCGTCGACGACCAGGCCGGTCAGCAGCATCGTCACCGACAGCGAGGCGTCGGGGGTCACGACGGCGGCGGCGGCGCCCGGCGAGCCGCCGCGCAGGCGCACGGCCAACCCGCCCGAGAGCACGGCGCCGGCGAGGTCGGTCTGCACCGCGGCGCTGTCGCCCGGTGCGATCTCGCCGTCGAAGACCACCGTCGTCACCACCGCGCCCGCGCCGTCCAGGACGTCGGCGACGATCCGCTCCGGCGCCGCCGCGCCCGAGACCGGCACCGGCAGCCCGTTGCGCAGCCGCACTTCGAGTCGGCCGGAGGCGATGCGCGCGGAGTCGAGCCGGTCCAGGGGGGCGGGATCGCTCTGCAGGTCGATCGTGAACGCCGGCACCGGCAGGGGCACCGGCGGCAGGGCCGCCAGCTCGGGCGCGATCTCGGCCAGCGTGAAGCCGGCGGTCCGGGGCGGCTGGTCCGGCAGCGCGAAGGCGCCGAGCTCGGCCGCGACGTCGAGGCCGTCCAGTTCGGCGACGAGGTCGAGATCCAGCTCGACGCTCGTCGTGTCGCCCTCCGCGCCGAACACCAGCACGGAGTCCGCGCCCGCGACGACGTCGTCCTGGTCCTCGAGCGCTTCGAGCACCGTGAGCTCGTGCGTGCCGATGGGCACCGAGACGCGGGTCGTGAAGACCGGCAGGGCGGGCTCGGCGATCTCGCAGCCGGCGGCGGCGAGGCAGGCGGTCAGCAGGCCCGCGGCGGCGAGCCGGCGCTGGGCGGCGACGATGTGCATGGTGCTCTCCCGGTTGTCGTTCCCTCGTCGCCGCCGGCCATGAAAGTCCCGTGCCGCGGAGCGGCGCGACATCGGCCCGGGCGCGGGGGCGCGACGGGGAACGATCGGGAACGGCGGGGCAGGACGCGCCGCCGCGGCCTGTCCCCGTCAGCGCGGAGGCATCCCGCGCCCCGACGCGGGCGCCGCAGCTTGCACGGGGGCCCGTGCTAAGTGCGTCCGGGCCGAGGGCCGGCCTTGACCGCGCGCGGGGGCCGTCCCTAGACTGACCCGGGCCGACCAACCGGGAGCACCGATGATCCGTGACCTGCTGACGCGACTGGCGACCGCCCTGCTGCTGGTGCTGGCCGCGCTCAGCCTGGTCTTCCTGATGGCGCGCCTCGCGCCGGGCGACCCGGTGGAGATGCTGCGCGACCCCGACCTCGACGCCGCGGGCCGGGCGCTGCTGCGGCAGCAGTACGGCCTCGACCGCCCGCTCGCCGAGCAGTACGTCCGCTGGCTGGGGGGCGTGGTGCTGCACGGCGACCTCGGCCGCAGCCTGCGCCTGCACCGCGAGGTGTCGGACATCCTCGCCGAGGCCGTGCCGCGCACGCTGCTGCTGACCGTCACCGCCTACCTGGTCCACCTCGCGACGGCGATCCCGCTGGGCGTGTGGATGGCGCGCCGCCGCGGCTCGGCCGCGGAGCGGGCCGTCGGCGCCCTGGGTCTCGCGGTGAACTCCCTGCCTGCCTTCTGGCTCGGGCTCATGCTCGTGCTGGTCTTCGCCCGCGGGCTGGGCTGGTTGCCCGCCTCGGGGATGCACGC
>JAURXS010000306.1 GCA_030654305.1 bacterium
GCTTGTTCTTCAGGGCCGTGTTCATGCCCATCGAGACGAAGTCCTCCTGGTCCGCCGCGGCGGGGATGGACTGGACCGATGCGGGCGCGCAGAGGATCCGCTGCTCGACGATGAGCGAGTCGGCGGTGTACTGGCTGAGCATCATGCCCGAGAACATGCCCGCCCCCTTGGTCAGGAAGGCCGGCAGTCCCACGCTGAGGGCCGGGTTGAGCAGGCGGTTCAGACGCCGCTCGCTCAGCACGCAGACCATCGTCATGGCCGCGCCGGCCATGTCCATGGGCAGCGACACCGGCGAGCCCTGGAAGTTGGCCCCGGTCAGGGTCAGCTTCTTCTCGGGCACGAAGATCGGGTTGTCGCCGACGCCGTTCAGTTCGATCTCGACCTGCTCGCGCGCCCAGCGCACGGCGTCGTGCGCCGCGCCGATGACCTGCGGGCTGGAGCGCATGGAGTAGGCGTCCTGCACCTTGGTCTTGATCTTGCCGGTCTGCAGGTCCGAACCCTCGATGCAGCGGCGGATGGCGCCGGCGCTGCGCACCGCCCCGGGGAAGCCGCGCATCTCGTGCAGCTGGGAGGTGTAGGGCTTCAGGTTCGCCAGCAACGCCTCGAGCGTCATGGAGCAGGCGATCTCGGCCTGCTTCAGCAGCCGGTCCATGTCGTGCAGGTGCAGCGCGCTCATGGCGGTCAGCAGGTTGCTGCCGTTGATGGTGGCCAGGCCGTCGCGGGCTTCCAGGCCGGGCACCGGGATGCCGGCGCGGGCGAAGGCTTCCTTGCCCGGCAGCAGTTCGCCCCGGTACCAGGCGCGGCCCTCGCCCATCAGCAGCTGCGCGATCTGGCTCATCGGCGCCAGGTCGCCGCAGGCGCCGACCGAGCCCTTCTGGCAGACGAAGGGCGTGACGCCCTGGTTGAGCATCGCCACGAGCGTCTGCGTGATCACGGGCCGGCAGCCACTGTTGCCGTGGGCGTGGACGTTGATCCGGCCGACCATGGCGCCGCGCACGTACTCGGCGGGCGCCGGGTCGCCGATGCCGGCGGAGTGGTTGTAGATGAGGTACTTCTGGAAGTCCTTGACCTGATCGTCGTTCAGCACGATCTCGGAGAACTCCCCGATGCCCGTGTTGACCCCGTACATGATCTCGTGCGCCTGGATCTTCTCCTCGAGCATCGCCCGGCAAACCCCGATGCGCGCCAGCGCCTCGGGCGCCAGCTCCACTTGCTCGCCCTGGCGCGCCACGCGCGCCAGCTTGTCGATGGTCAGGCCGGAGCCGTTCAGCACGACCGTCATCACTGTCCCCTTCCAAGAAACCTGCGCGCGGAAGTGTCGACGTCGGAGACGCCGGTCCGCGCCTGGACGCAACGTTATCGCGCCGCCCGCGGGAGTCAAGCGGCGGCGG
>JAURXS010000307.1 GCA_030654305.1 bacterium
CCCGGACTGGGCCGACTTGGCCGCCGGCGCGATCCCCGTGCTGCCGCGCGTCGTCGGGTTGATGCTGGTCGGCGCGGCGGCGGCCTTCCTGATCGCCCTCTGGCCCCTGGCGGCGCCCCGGCGCTGGCACCCGGTCGGGGCCGTGCTGCTGACCGCGGCCGGCCTGGCCCTGTTCTTCGGCGGCGAGTGGGTGCGCGAGGCGGCCCGCAAGCCCTACACGATCCACGGCTACCTCTACACCACCGGCCTGCGCGTGGACCAGGAACCGGAGATCGCCGCCGCCGGCGTCACCGCCTTCACCCGCTGGCGCGATCCCACGGCGTCCACGCCCGACGCGCGCGGACGCGACCTCTACCGCGCCTGGTGCCTGCCCTGCCTCACCCGCGACGGCTTCAACCCGATGCGCCCCTTCCTGTCCCACCGCACCGAGGCGGAGATCGCCGACTTCCTGCCGCGGCTGCACCACATGCGCGCGCGGATGCCGGCCTGGCACGGCAACGCCGCGGAGACCGCCGACCTCGCGGCCTACCTCGCCGACGACGCCGACCACGGGGCCGCCGTGTTCCCCGCCGACCCCGCCGCCGCGGCCCGGCTGGCCTGGGACGCGCACTGCGGCACCTGCCACACCCTGGACGGCTACCGCGCGCTGCGGCCCGCCCTCGCCGGCAGCACGCGCGAGGACTTCGAGGCGATGCTCGACGCGCTGCCCGACCTCGCCGCGGAGATGCCTGCCTACGGCGGCGACCCCGTCGAGCGTGCGCACCTGCTGGACTTCCTCACCGGCGCCGCCGGCGCCACCCCCGATCGGAGCGCGGAATGAACCCCTACGTCCCGACCCCCGACGTGCTGCCCATCCCCGCGCCGGCGCCCCTGTTCGCGGCGCTGCTGCACCTGACCTTCCTGGTGCACCTGCTGTTCATGAACGCGCTGCTCGGCGGCGGCGCGATCCTGCTGGGGAGCCTGTTCACGCGCGGCGGCGACCGCGAGCTGCACGAGGCGGTCGTCGAGCGGATCTCGAAGCTGCTGCCGACGCTGTTCGCCGGCACGGTGACCTTCGGCGTGGCGCCGCTGCTGTTCCTGCAGACGCTCTACGGCGGCTTCTTCTACACCTCGAGCATCCTGATGGGCTGGCCGTGGTTCGCCACGGTGCCGCTGCTGCTCGTCGGCTACTACGCGACCTACCTCAACGCCTTCCGCGGCCGACGGCTGGGCGGCGGGCGGCGCTGGGCCGTCGCGGTCGCGGTCGGGTGCGTCGCGCTGGTCGGCTTCGCCTTCAGCAACAACACGACGCTGATGCTCACGCCCGAGAAATGGAGCCGCCTGTACTTCGCCTCCCCCGGCGGCCTGCACCTGAACCTGGGCGAGGCGCTGCTGTGGCCCCGCTTCCTGCACATGGCGCTGGGCGCGATCGCCGTGGCGGGGATCCTGCTGGCCCTGCTGGCCCGGCGCGAACGCGCCGACGCCCGCCTGCAGGAGGCCCTGGTACGCCGTGGCCTGGACGTCTTCCTGGCCGCGACCGTCGTCAACATGATGTTCGGCTTCTGGTACCTGCTGGCCCTGCGGGAGGACGTGCGCCGCCTGTTCATGGGCGGCAGCGGCCACGCCACGGGCCTGCTCGGCCTGGGGACGGCCCTATCCCTGGTCCTGCTGCTGCTAGCCTGGCGCGTGCGCGTCACCCCGGCGCGCTCGCTGAAGCCGCTGGCCTGGTCGACGCTGCTGACGCTGGCGGTGATGATCCTGATGCGCGACGCCGTGCGCGCCGGCTACCTGGCGGGGATGGCGGACCTGCGGGAGATCCCGGTGCGGACCCAGACGCTGAACCTGGCGATCTTCGCCGCGCTCCTGCTGGGCGGGATCGTCACGGTGGTGTGGATGGTGCGCAAGCTACTGTCGTCGCCGCCGCGTTGACGGGCCGTTCGATCGCCGCCGGCGACGGATCGGCGCCGTGGGCGCGGTTGACGGGCACCGAGAAGACGTTCTGCAGGAAGAACAGGCCGACGAAGGCGAGGAATCCGGCGATCAGGGGCGTGGTCACCCAGCCCACGGCGATGTCCACGAGCACGCGGTAGCGGATCCCGCGCCCACCCTTGAGCAGGCCCAAGCCCACCACCGCGCCGATCACGGCCTGCGAGCTGGAGATCGGCACCAACGGCAGCGTCGGCAGACCGGCGTTGCGCAGCAACCGCTCCAGATCCTGCGAAGAGAACAGGAACAGCACCACCGACAGCGACAGCACAACCACCAGCGCCATCTGCGGCGTCAGCTTGAAGAGATCGCCGCCGACGGTGCTCATGACGCGGTGCGAATAGGTGAACACGCCCAGGGCGATGGCCAGGCCGCCCAGCAGGAACAGCTGCTGCGCGCCGCTGAACGACAGGCCGAACGGCAGTTCCAGACCCGGAAACGGCGCCACGGGCACGAAGACGCCCATCACGTTGCCGATGTTGTTGGCCCCGAGGCTGTAGGAACCGAAGGCGCCGACGGCGATCAGGGCCCAGCGCGTCGCCATGTCGTCCCACAGCAGGTGCGGGCGCAGTCGGCGCGCGAGGCGCCGGTGCAGGAGGTAGAAGCCCACGGCGAAGACACCCGCCAGGACCGGGCAGACGACCCAGGCGGCGACGATCTTCGTCAGGGCGGAGACGTCCGTCGGCACGCCGCTGAAGACGTTCCAGCCGATGATCGCCCCGACGACCGCCTGCGACGTGGAAGCCGGCAACCCCCACCTGGTCATCACCGTGATCGTCACGGCGGCCGCGAGCGCGACCATGAAGGCCCCGCCCAAGGCGTCGACCGCGCCGAGCTGGCCCAGGGTCCCGGCGGCGCCGGCGCCGCCGACGACCGAGCCGATGATCACGAACACGCTGCAGATCAGGGCCGCGGTGCCGAAACGGACCATGCGCGAACCGACGGCCGTGCCGAACACGTTGGCGGCATGGTTGGCGCCCAGGGACCAGCCCAGGAGCAACCCGCTCGACAGGAAGAACAGGACGAGCACCGCGGGCTCCTCGTGGGTCGTGGCGGGATGGTCGGGGGCGGCGCCGGAGCGGAGGTGGCGGCACCGCTAACGGGCCCGCGGGCCGGACGTCCTGGGCCGCGGCTCATTCCGGAGCAGGGGCCTCCACCGGTTCGGTGCGCAGCGCGACCAGGATCAGCCGGCGCTGCTTCTGGCGGCGGTCGTTGTCCAGCCGGTTGCGCGGCGTCTCCGGCAGCAGGCGCCAGGCGGGGGTCAGGGCTTCGAGCTCCTCGAGCAGTTGCCACCCGTGGCGGTATTCCCGGCCGGTCAGCGACGAGACCGCCGCGATCTGCTCGGGCACGAACCAGCCGGGCTTGATGTCCTGCGCCACCCTCTCGGGGTCCACCAGGTAGCGGTCGACCTCCGCCGCGCGCACCACCCGTTCCCGCTGCTTCGCGTCCAGGGCGGTCCCGCCGCGCAGGCTGCGGTTCAGCGACAGCTGGGTCGTGTAGCGCCCGCCCGCCAGCTCGGCCAGCCCGTCGACGGGCATCCCGAGGCGGTCGACCCTTTCGATCACCTGCGGCGACAGCTCGAAGGCGTGCGGCCGGTTGACCTGCACAGAGAAGACGTTCTGCAGGACGAACAGGCCGACGAACGCGAGGAGGCAGGCGATGATGGGCGTGGTCACCCACCCCGCGGCGATGTCCACCAGCACCCGGTAGCGGATCCCGTGCCCGCCCTTGAGCAGTCCCAGGCCCACCACTGCGCCGATCACGGCCTGCGAGCTGGAGACCGGCACCAGCGGGAACGCCGGCAGGCCCACGCTCAGCAGGGCGTGCTCCAGCTCCTGGGAGGCGAACAGGAACAGCACCACCGACTGCGCCAGCACCACGACCAGCGCCATCTGCGGCGTCAGCTTGAAGAGGTTGCCGCCGACGGTGCCCATGACGTGGCGCGAGTAGGTGTACACGCCCAGGGCGATGGCCAGGCCGCCCAGCAGGAACAGCTGCTGCGCACCGCTGAACGCCAGGCCGAACGGCAGGTCCAGCCCCGAGAACGGCGCCACGGGCACAAAGACGCCCATCACGTTGCCGATGTTGTTGGCGCCGAGGCTGTAGGAGCCGAAGGCGCCGACGGCGATCAGGGCCCAGCGCGTCGCCATGTCGTCCCACAGCAGGTGCGGGCGCAGGCGGCGCACGAGGCGCTGCGTCAGGACGTAGAAGAGGGCGGCGAACGCGCCCGCCAGGAGCGGGCAGATGATCCAGGTCGCCACGATCTTGGACAGGGCGGCGGTGTCGGTCAGCACGCCGCTGAAGAAGTTCCAGCCGATGATCGCCCCGACGACCGCCTGCGACGTCGAGACCGGGAGCCCCAGCTTGGTCATGACGGTGATGGTCACCGCGGCCGCGAAGGCCACCATGAAGGCGCCGCCCATGGCGTCGATCGCGCCGAGCTGGCCCAGGGTCCCTGCGGCGCCGGCGCCGCCGGCGACCGAGCCGATGACCACGAACACGCTGCAGATCAGCGCCGCGGTCGCGAAGCGGATCATGCGCGAGCCGACGGCCGTCCCGAACACGTTGGCGGCGTCGTTGGCGCCCAGGGACCAGCCCAGGAACAGCCCGCTCGACAGGAAGAACAGGACCAGCAACGCGACCTCCTACACCGTGCGCTTGATGGTGTAGATCGCCAGGCGGTCGGCGACCTCCTCCGCGGCGTCGGAGACCCGGTCGACGTTCACCACGAACTGCCGCAGGTGGAGCTGGAGCGCCAGCTCGGCGTCCGCGTCGAAGATCTTGCGCTTGAGCGCCATGGCCTGCCGGTCGCCCTCCTTCTCGTAGAAGTAGACCTTGTGCAGGTGGTCGTTGACCGTGTAGGGGTCGCGGAAGAACGCGCGCGTGGCCAGGACGACGGCCTCGGCCGTGCGCGTGGCCGTCGAGCCGAGCGCCCGCCAGTCCTCGTCCATGCCGGGCAGCAGCCGGGGGCGCTCCACCAGGAACATGCCCAGGGTGTGCTTGGCCTGGTTCACCACGTCGTCGGTGGTCTCGAGCAGCCCCAGCACGTCGCCGCGCGCCTCCGGGATCAGCGAGTGGCGGTAGAGCTGCTTCTCGATGTCGCGGCGCAGCTCGTCCGCGCCGTGCTCGGCGTCCTCGATCGCCCGGTAGTGCGTGTCGAACTGCTCCCGGCGGCCGCCCACGTAGTCCGCCACGCCGCTCTCGAAGAGCAGGGCGGCCTGGCCGACCGTGTCCAGGAACTCGTCGATCTGGGCCACCAGGGCCCGCGTGCGCTTGAACAGCAGGATCGGCATGGTGTCGGTTCCTTTCCGGCGGCGGGCGGCGCCCGCCGGGGCGCTACGCCGGCGGCGGCGCGAAGCGGTCGTGGAACACGCCGTGGCGCAGGCCACGGGCGCAGACGGTCAACTCGTCGGCCCCGCAGCGGGCCAGGGCCTCCTCCAGGATCACGGCACCGGCCAGGGCCACGTCGGCGCGGGCGGGCATCAGGCCCGGCAGGCGGCGGCGCGCCGCCAGGGTCAGCGCGGCGAAGCGCGCGGCGAGGCGTCCGATCTCCTCGCGGCTCAGGCGGCTGCCGTGGACGGCGGCCGGCTCGTGCGCGGGCAGGCTGCGGCTCACGGTGGCCATCGTCGTCGGGGCGCCGCCGACGGCGACCACCGCGCCCGGCGGGAGATCGAGGCCGGCGAAGGCCTCGCGCACCGCGTCGTGCAGCGCCCTCAGGGCGGCGGTCCCCGGCGGGTTCCCGCGCACGAGCCGGTCGGTCAGGACCCGCGAGCCCACCGGCACGCTCGCGCGCGACAGGACGCGCCCGCTCTCGGCGGCGACGAACTCGGTGCTGCCCCCCCCCGCGTCGATCACGATCAGGCGCTCGGGCAGGTTGTCGAGGCTGCTGCGCACCGCGAGGTGGGCCAGGCGGGCCTCCTCCTGCCCGTCCAGCACCTGCACCCGCAGCTTCGCCAGCCGGCGCGCGAGGTCCAGGAACTCGTCGGCATTCGTCGCCGAGCGCAAGGCCTCGGTGCCCACCGCGACGACCTTCTCCACCGCGAGATCCTCGGCGCGCACCCGGAAGGCCGCCACCTGCCGCGCGGTGCGCGTCATGGCCTCCTCGGTGAGCTCGCCGGACAGGGACAGCCCCTGGCCCAGCCGCGTGACCGCCAACTCGTCGGTCAGCGGCGTCACCCGGCCGTGGACCACCCGGCCGGCGAAGAGCTTGACCGAGTTCGTGCCGATGTCGATGACGGCATACCGTCCCATGCTGCTCCTGACGATTGGCCGACCATTGAACGCCCTGCAGGGCGGGAATGCAAGCCCGGATGGCGCCCGGGCGCCCTGCCGACCGCGAAAAGCAGGACCCCGGCGCCGGGGCCGGGGTCCGCGGGAGCCGCGACGCGTGGGGTGCCGCGCGTCGGCGCTAGTCCCCGGTCGCCGCCTTGCGGTCGTGGCCGCCGAGCGCGCCCTTGAAGAACTCGCGGCGCATGCGGGCGATGTTCTCGATGGAGATCTCCTTGGGGCAGACCGCCTCGCACTCGCCGTGGTTGGAGCAGTCGCCGAATCCCTCGCGGTCCATCTGTCCGATCATCAGCAGCGCGCGGCGGCCGCGCTCCGGCCCGCCCTGGGGCAGGTAGGAGAGCTGGCTGATCTTGGCGCCGACGAACAGCGAGGCCGAGGCGTTGGGGCAGGCGGCCACGCAGGCGCCGCAGCCGATGCAGGAGGCGGCGTCCATGGCCTTGTCGGCGTCGATCTTGGGGATCGGCACCGCGTTGCCGTCGGGGGCCGAGCCCACGTTGGCCGTGACGAAGCCCCCCTGCTGCTGGATGCGGTCGAAGGCGGTGCGGTCGACCACCAGATCCTTGAGGATCGGGAACGGGCCGGCGCGGAACGGCTCGACGGTGATCGTCTCGCCGTCGTGGAAGTGCCGCATGCGCACCTCGCAGGTGGTGGTCTTGGGGTTCGGGCCGTGCGCCGTGCCCTTGATCACCAGGCCGCAGGTGCCGCAGATGCCCTCGCGGCAGTCGCTGTCGAACTCGACGGGCTGCCGGCCCTGGCGGGTCAGCTGCTCGTTGAGCAGGTCGAGCGTCTCGAGGAAGGACATCTCCGGCAGGATCTTCTCGACCGTGTAGGTCTCGAAGTTGCCTTTCGCCGCGCCCCGCGCCTGCCGCCAGATCTTCAGATGGATGGTCATCTCGCTCATGCTCGGCACCTTCCGCTACTTGTAGCTGCGGGTCTTCACTTCGATGTTCTCGTAGGCGAGGGGCTCGACGTGACGCTCGGGCGCCTGCCCGTCGCCCTTGTGCTCCCACGCCGCCACGTGCATGAAGTTCTCGTCGTCGCGCCGGGCCTCGCCCTCCGGGGTGTGGTGCTCCGCGCGGAAGTGCCCGCCGCAGGACTCCTCGCGGGCCAGGGCGTCCATCGCCATCAGCTCGCCGAGTTCCAGGAAATCGGCCACGCGACCGGCCATCTCCAGCTGCTTGTTGAAGTCGGCGGCCTCGCCCGGCACCTTCACGTCGTGCCAGTAGGCCTCGCGCAGCTCGCGGATCCGGACGATCGCCTGCTCGAGGCCCGCCCGGTCACGGGACATGCCGACCTTGTCCCACATCACGCGGCCCAGGTCCCAGTGGAAGTCGCGCACCGTGCGCGAGCCCTTGACCGCGAGCAGGGCGTCGTAGCGCCGGCGCACCTCGTCCTCGACCGCGCCGAAGGCGTCGTGGTCGGTCGTGACCTTGCCGAGACCTCCGCGGGCCAGGTAGCCGGCCACCACGCGCGGCACCACGAAGTAGCCGTCGGCGCAGCCCTGCATCAGGGCCGAGGCGCCGAGGCGGTTGGCGCCGTGGTCGGAGAAGTTGGCCTCGCCGGCCACGAACAGGCCGGGGATCGTGCTCTCGAGGTTGTAGTCGACCCACAGGCCGCCCATGGTGTAGTGCGGCGCCGGGTAGATCATCATCGGCGTGTGGTAGGGGTCGTCGGCGATGATCTCCTCGTACATCGTGAACAGGTTGCCGTAGCGGTCGGCCACCACGTCGCGGCCGAGGCGCTTGATCGCGTCGGCGAAGTCGAGGTAGACCGCGAAGCCGGTGTTGCCGACGCCCTTGCCGGCGTCGCACTCCACCTTCGAGGCCCGCGCCGCGATGTCGCGCGGCACGAGGTTGCCGAAGGCCGGGTAACGGCGCTCCAGGAAGTAGTCCCGCTCGGCCTCGGGGATGTCCGCGGGGCGGCGCTTGTCGCCGGGGGCCTTCGGCACCCACATGCGGCCGTCGTTGCGCAGGCTCTCGCTCATCAGCGTGAGCTTGGACTGGTAGTCCCCCAGCTGCGGGATGGCGGTGGGGTGGATCTGGGTGTAGCACGGGTTGGCGAACAGGGCGCCCCGCTTGTAGGCCCGCCAGATCGAGGTGGCGCTGCAGTTGACGGCGTTGGTCGACAGGTAGAAGACCGGCGAGTAGCCGCCGGTCGCCAGGACCACCGCGTCGGCCGCGTAGCGCTTCATCTCGCCGGTGACCAGGTCGCGGCAGACGATGCCGCGGGCCTTGCCGTCGACGACCACCAGGTCGAGCATCTCGTGGCGCGGGAACATCTTCACCGTGCCGGCCGCGATCTGGCGCGACAGCGCGGAGTAGACGCCGAGTAGTAATTGTTGGCCGGTCTGGCCGCGGGCGTAGAAGGTGCGCGAGACCTGCACGCCGCCGAAGGAGCGGTTGGCCAGGGTGCCGCCGTACTCGCGGGCGAAGGGCACGCCCATCGCCACGCACTGGTCGATGATGCCCATCGAGAGCTGGGACAGACGGTAGACGTTGGCCTCGCGGGACCGGTAGTCACCGCCCTTGACCGTGTCGTAGAACAGCCGCTCGACGCTGTCGCCGTCGTTCTGGTAGTTCTTCGAGGCGTTGATGCCGCCCTGCGCCGCCACGCTGTGGGCGCGGCGCGGCGTGTCCTGGACGCAGAAGTTCAGCACGTTGTAGCCCAGCTCGCCCAGGGTCGCGGCGGCGCCGCCGCCGGCCAGGCCCGTCCCCACCACGATGACCGTGAACTTGCGCCGGTTGGCGGGCGCCACCAGCGGACACTCCATCTCGTGCCGGTCCCACTTGTCGGCCAGGGGCCCGCTCGGGATTTTAGCATCGAGGATTCTGCTCATCGGTGACCTCCCGACACGGACGGGTCGACGAAGAAGAGGATGTACAGGGGCAGCACCAGGAAGCCGACCGCGAACAGCACCGCGACGACCCGGGCCAGGTTCTCCAGCACGACGATCGCCCGGTCGTTGTTCCAGCCCAGGGACTGGAAGGCGCTCCAGAAGCCGTGGCGCAGGTGGAAGCCCAGCATGCCCATCACCGCGACGTAGGCGCCGGCGATCAGCGGCTGCTTGAAGGCCGCCACCACCACCGCGTAGAGGTCCTTCATCTCCTTGCCGTCGTAGACGACGGCCGGGTGGTCGGCGAACTTGAACATCTTCACGTGCAGGATCACGAAGATCGCCAGCGACAGTCCGGTGACGATCATGCTGGTCGACGGCAGGCCCTTGCGGCTCTTGCCGCCGGCGTTGCGCACCAGCGCGTAGCCCACCGGCCGCGCCTTGCGCTTGTCGGTCCAGGCGACGGTGATCGCCGACACGATGTGAAACCCGAACACCGCCAGCAGGCCCGCCTCGAAGGCGAGGATCAGCCAGCCGTGGACGGCGTGCTCCAGGAAGTACGCGTAGGCGTTGAAGGCGTGGCCCCGGTCCGGGATGAACAGGGTCAGGTTGCCCAGCAGATGGACCGCCACGAAGCCGACGAGCATCAAGCCCGTCAACCCGGTGATCATCTTCTTCCCGACGGAGGACCAGACGTGGGATCGGAACGTGGACATGGACACACTCCAGCGCTGGCGCCCTGGTTGCAAGGCCGATCGCGGTAACTAGTAGCACCCGTGCGGTCGCAATTCAACATTCAATGATCCGGGGTCTGGTCGTGATCCGCCGGCAGGTCATCCTGCGGCCGGGACACATCCAACCCGGGCGAGATGCACCTGCCGGCGGGTCAGCGACCATTCCCGCGGATCGATCGAAGTTGAATCACGATTTCACAGCGATGTGTTCGCATACATGAGTGCAAACATCCTGTAGCGAGTCGAAATGGTGAGGCTGTCAGGGAAGGGATGAGATCCCCCACGACCGGTGCTTCGGCACATGGGATGCGATGGACCTCCTTGGCGGGGGCGTCTGGAGGGTCCCGGCGCCAGGAGGGCG
>JAURXS010000308.1 GCA_030654305.1 bacterium
GGGCTGCAACGGGCGTGCCATCGTGTCCCGATGGGGCGCATGGGTCCCCGGCGTGCCCGTGGATGGCCGAAATTCGGATGTTGAAACTCCCGATTCAGGGGGTGCCGCGTTCCGGCAACTTGCACGGGGGCAAGTAATTGAAGGTGCGCAGTCTTCCGGCGTCCGACGCCGGCGGAGGCGTGGAACGTCGGGGCGCCCTCGTCGCCGGTTGACGCCGAGGCGGGCGGAACGGGGGCCCAAGCCGCCGCCGCCGCCTGCGGGCCCCGGGGGAGGGCTGGCTAGAAATTAGACACTTGCAGCGGTCGGGGCGGGACCCGCCGAATCGTGCAATTTGCGACGGGATCGGCTAGCATGTCGGCATCCATCCACCCACGCCGAACCGCCGCCCGATGGGGTAGGCTGCCGAGGAGGCACCGCATGGACTGGCACGAATTGCAGAAGCACAAGGTCAACGATCTGCGCGAGATGATGAAGACCCACCTGCCCGAAGTCACCGGCGTCATCGGCCTGAAGAAGGACGAGCTGGTGGAACTGCTCGCCGCCAAGCTCGGCATCGACAAGCCCCACAAGATCGTCGTCGGGCTGGACAAGACCGCGGTCAAGGGCCGGATCCGCGAACTCAAGACGAGCCGCGACGCGGCGGCGTCGGCGGGGGAGGACGTCCGGCGCAACCGGCACCGCCGCGAGATCCACCGCCTGAAGCGCCGCCTGCGCAAGGCCGCCAACCTGACGCACTGAGCCCGCGCCGCCTCGGCGCCGCGACACAAGGACGGCCGGCTCCCGGGGGAGCCGGCCGTCGTCGTCTCGCAGGCGTTCGCGAGCCGTCCCGCGCTCAGGCGGACATCTTCTCCCGCTTCTCCTGGCAGGCGATGCACAGGCGGGCCGTCGGCACGGCCAGCAGCCGTTCGACCGCGATGGCGTGGTCGCCGTCCTCGCACCGGCCGTAGGTCCCGTTCTCCAGCTTCGCGAGGGCCTCCTCGATGTCGAAGAGGTGATCGGTCTCGGCGCCGGCCAGGTGGATCATCGTCTCGTACTGGATCTCGTCGGAGCCCTGGTCGGCCATGTGGTTGGAGTGGGCCTTGCCGGAGCCGTCCCCGGTCTGGTCGTCGGCGTGCTGGATCGCCTTCGCGTGGCGGGCGATGATGCGCTGGACGCGGTCGCGCTCGGTCTGCAGGCCGTCGCGGATGCGTTCGAGATCCCGTGTCCTCATCGTACCTCCTGAACGCGCCCCCGTCGGGGGCGCCGTCTCGTTCGTCGCCGGTCCCGGGCCGCCGCCTGGCGGTCCGGAGCCCATAGAGATACCATCGGAGCGGCTCCGCCGCCAGGAGACGTTGTCCCGGAGCGAGGATTCCCGGCCGACTCCGGGCTGGACGGCGGGCCGCCGGGCCGCTATGGTCGCTCATCATGAAGATCGCGTTCATCGGCACCCACGGCGTGGGCAAGACCACCCTCTGCTTCGAGCTGGCGGCCTGCCTGAAGCGGCTCGACATCGGCGTCGACGTCGTGAAGGAGGTCGCTCGGCACTGCCCGCTGCCCATCAACCGCGACACCACCAGCGGCGCCCAGGAGTGGATCCTCCACACGCAGATCGCCTGGGAGATCGCCACGGCCGCCGCCTACCAGGCCGTGGTCTGCGACCGCTCGGTGCTCGACAACTACGCCTACATGGTCCACGCCGTCGGCCGTCGCCCCGACCTCGAACCGCTGCTGCGCCACTGGCTGGGCACCTACACGCTGCTGGTGAGGGTGCCCGTGCTCGGGGCGCCCGCCTTCGACGGCACGCGCGACACGTCAGCCGGCTTTCAGATGGGCATCGACGCCCTGATCCAGGAGCTGCTCGCGGAACTGGACCAGCCGCGGCTCGAACTGGACCCGGACGACCGCGACGGCTGGATCGGGCAGGTCCTGGAGGCGGTCGGCCTGCCCCGGCACTCGCCCCAGCTCGACCTCTTCAACGGCCTCGGCCGGCACGGCTGAGACGCCGCCGCCGCCGTCCCCAACTTCCTGCGGCTCAAGACGATATCCACGCTCAAGAACGCGCCCCGCCCGCCGATCCCTACCGGGAGAGATCCCGCACCCGACCGGCAGCAACGGTGGTGGCATGAGCGACCGCACCCTGGACATTCCCGTGCCGTCCGACGCCGTCGGCGCCGAACCCGCGCTCGCGCGCGAGGAGCGCCTCGAGACGCGCGTGCGCCGGCTCGAGGCCGAGAACGCGCAGCTGCACCGGGACCGCCTGCAGTCCGGACTGTCCGGCGGGGACCTCGTGGAGCGTCTGGGCGCCGCCGATCTCGAGGACCTGCGCCACTACCTGCGCGAAGCCCAGAAACGCCCGGAACTCTGGTGTGACGGGCGCCTGCTGCCGGTGCGCGACGTGCCGCCGGAAGCCGTCCTGGACCTGGCTGAACTGGCCTACTGGCGCCACGCGCTGGCGCGGAGCGTCGGCCTGTGCACCTGCCTGGTGCTGCGCGACGGTCGGGGGTACCGGCCGGTCGACGACGGGCGCGCCTTGACCTCCGGGAGTACCTCCGGGAGTACCGCCGGGAGCGCCGCCGCCGGCGCGGCCTGCAGCGGGGCGTGCGTCGCGGCCATCGCCGAGCAGTTCGAGACGGACCCGGACCCGGATCCCG
>JAURXS010000309.1 GCA_030654305.1 bacterium
CCGCGAGTCGCCGTGGCTGCGCTCGGCGCTGGCCGCCGGCACCTACGTGCACGTCGGCTCGTTCCGCGACCTGGCACGCGGCGGCCACCTGGCCACGGAACTCGAGCGCCGCGGCTTCGCCGCCCACCTCCTGGACGCCCAGGTCAGCGGCGAGCGCTGGTTCCGGGTCTACATCGGCCCCTTCGCGACGCTCGAATCGGCCCAGCAGGCCGAGTCGCAGCTGCACGCCGACCGCCTCGCCGATTGGACGATGGTCGTCCGGATCCGCTGATGGGAGCGGCGCGCGGCGACGTCACGGCCGCGGCCCGCCCGCTCGCCGTCGCCCAGCTCGTCGAAGCCCTGGAGATGGGCGGGGCCGAGCGCCTCGCCGTCCAGATCGCCAACGCCCGCGCCGCCGCGGGCGACGCCTCCCACCTGATCGTGATGTCCGGCCCGGGTCCGCTGTCCGCGGCGGTGGACCCCCGCGTGGCCGTCCACTACCTGGGCTTCGCCCGCGCCTCGGTGCGCGCCCCGCTGCGCTTCGCCCTGTCCCTGCGGCGCGGCGAGCGGCTGCTCGCCCGGCGGATCGCCGCGGAAGGCATCCGGGTCGTGCAGTCGCACCTGCCGGGGGCCAACTTCTGGGGCCTGCTGCTGGCCCTGCGCGGTCGCTGCGCGGTGATCGCCACGGTCCACAACAACCGCGAGTTCGACTACGGCGACGCCGACCACCCCCTGCGCTCCCGGCTGCGCCGCGCAGCCTACCGCCAGATGCTGCGGCGCTGCGCGGCGGTGGTGGCCGTCTCCGAGGCGGTGGCCGCCTCCCTGCTGGAGGACCTGGGCGCGGGGCCGCGGGAGGCGGGTCGCCTGGTCGCGGTGCCCAACGGCGTGGCCGAACCCGAACCGCTGGACGCGGCCGCCCGGGCGGCGATCCGCGCCCGCTTCGGCGCCGCCCCCGGCGACCTGCTGGTGATGGCCGCGGGCCGCCACTGCGAGCAGAAGAACTTCGCGGCGCTGATCGAGGCGGCCGAACGCCTGCGCGCGATCGGCCTGCCCTTCCGCCTGGTGATCGCGGGCGACGGCCCCCTGCGCCCCGACCACGAGGCCCTGCGCGAACGCCTCGGCCTGGGCGACGCCGTGCAGCTCCCGGGCAACATCGCGGACTTCGCCCGCGTGCTGCAGGCGGCCGACGTCTTCGCGCTGCCGTCGCTGTGGGAAGGACTGCCGCTGGTCCTGCTGGAAGCCCTGGCCGCGGGCGCGCCCGTCGTGGGCACGGACATCGCCGGCGTGCGCGACGTGATCGTCGACAGTGAGAGCGGCCTGCTCGTCGCGCCCGGCGACCCGATCGCCCTCGCCGCCGCGATCGCGCTGCTGGCCGACCCGGAGCGGCGGGAGCGCCTGCGCGCGGGCGGCCTGGCCCTGGTCCGCGAGCGGTACTCCTTCGCGCGCGTCTCGCACACCCTGGGCGAACTGTACCGCCGCGCGGCGGACCGCCCCCGGCCCTCATCCCCGGAAAGACCGACATGACCTACCGCATCGCCGCCGTCTCCTTCCTGAACACCTGGCCCCTGATCGACGCGCTCGAGGAGCTGGCCCCGGAGCAGGTCCGCCTGACCAGCGCCGTCCCCAGCGCCCTGGCCGAGCTGCTGCACGCCGACGAGGCCGACGCGGCCCTGGTCCCGGTGGTCGAGTGGTTCCGCGGGGCGGGCGCCGAGATCGTGCCGGGCGTGGCCCTGGCCACCCACGGCCCCGTCGACAGCGTGAAGCTGTTCTCGAGGGTGCCGCCGACGGAGATCGCCGACGTGGTCGTGGACCGCGGCTCGCGCACCTCGGTGGCCCTGCTGCGCATCCTGTTCGCCGACCTCTACGGCGTGCAGCCGGACTTCAAGGTCGACGTGCCGCAGGTCGAGACCCTGCTGGACGAGCACGAGGCCGCCCTGGTCATCGGCGACCGCTGCTTCGCCGCCGAGAAGCGCTTCCGCGAGCAGGGCCGCGACGACGTCCACATCGTGGACCTGGGCGAGACCTGGCGCCAGATGACCGGCCTGCCCTTCGTCTTCGCCGTCTGGGTCCTGGGCCGCGGCTTCGCGGCGCGGGCGACGGCGGCCGAGCGCGACGGGCTCGTCGCCCTGCTGCGCGAGGCCCGCGACGTCGGCCTGACGCGGCTGGACCGCCTAGCCGCCCGCGCGGCCGCCGAGGGGCGCCTGGGGCCGGGCGGGGAGTGCTCCGCGGCCGCGCTCGCGGCCTATTTCGGCCGTTCGATGTGCTACCGGCTGGGCGAGGCGGAGCTGGCGGGCCTGCACCGTTTTCATACCCTGTGCGTCCGCCACCAGATCGTGCCCGCGGGGCGCGGGGCGGATCCGGCGTCCGCGGAGTGAGGGAGACCCCGATGTCCAGCCGACCGGCCCCGGTCGAGACCTACACGCTGCCGCGGCGCTCGTCGCCCGTGGCCCTGGAGCTGCTCGAGGAGGCGCTGACGCGTCGCCTGACCGGCGGCGAGCTGCTGCTGATGTTCGAGGAGGCGGCCCTGCACGACCTGGGCCGCACGGCCCACGCCCTGCGCCTGCAGCGCTGCGACCCCGAGCTGGTCACCTACGTCGTGGACCGCAACGTCACCTACACGAACCTCTGCTACGTCGACTGCGAGTTCTGCGCCTTCAACCGCCACAAGGGCGACGACGACGCCTACTGGCTGTCGCTCGACGAGATCCGCGCCAAGGTGCGCTCGGTCTTCGACGCCGGCGGCTCGCAGATCCTGCTGCAGGGCGGCCACCACCCGAACGAGAAGGTCGAGACCTACGAGACGCTGCTCGCGACGCTGAAGTCGGAGTTCCCGTCGCTGTGGATCCACGGCTTCTCGCCCAACGAGATCCAGCACTTCGCCAAGGTCTCGAAGCTGCCCACGCTCGAGGTGACCCGCCGCCTGCAGGCCGCCGGCCTGGACTCGATCCCCGGCGGCGGGGCCGAGATCCTCAACGACCGCGTCCGCGCCCTGCTGGCGCCGAAGAAGACGACCGCGCGGGAGTGGATCGAGATCATGGAGGAGGCCCACTACCTGGGCCTGCCGACCACCGCCACGATGATGTTCGCCCACGTCGAGACCTACCCCGAGCGCATCGAGCACCTGCTGCGCCTGCGCGAGAGCCAGGACCGCACCGGCGGCTACACCGCGTTCATCCCCTGGACCTTCCAGAGCGGCAGCACCCCGCTGTCGCGGAAGCCCGAACTCATGGCGCAGGTCGAGGCCCGCGGCTACCTGGGCGCCCAGGATTACCTGCGCACGCTGGCGATCGCGCGCATCGCCCTGGACAACTTCGCCAACATCCAGGCCTCGTGGGTGACCCAGGGCAAGAGCGTCGGCCAGCTGACGCTGCTGTTCGGCGCCAACGACCTCGGCTCGACGATGATGGAGGAGAGCGTCGTCTCGGCCGCGGGCACCACCCACCCGCTGACGCAGCGCGACCTGGACGGGATGATCCGGGGTGCCGGTTTCACGCCGGCCAGGCGCGACAACGGTTACCGCGTGCTGCAGGTGGGCGGCGGTGGCGGGGATCCGGGGGTGGCCGCCGGGTGATCGCAGACTAAGTTGTTGAATAACAAGCGTGTACTACCGCCATATCCTATTTGCCGACAATGTGTTTCATCTTGGCCTGATTATTGCCAGCAATTGTTCGACACTCCGAAGGACTCTTGGCGGGTCCGATCCCGATCGATCGGACGCTGAAACCCCATGAACGTCCCGTCGGCGACCCGCCGGAAGGGCCTCCTGGCTCCCTTGACGTTTCGGGAGGGCACGAATGGATTCCGAGTCCGCCCCCACCCTCAGCGAGCGCCGCCTGCTCGAATCCCAGCGTGTCGGAGAGATCGGCCACTGGGAGTATATCCTGGAGACCCGTCAGATCGTCTGGTCGGAGATGGTGTTCAAGATCTTCGGTCGTGATCCGGCTCTGGGTCCCCCGTCCGTCGAGGATGAGGCGCGGTACTACTCCCCGGAGGACGCTCGGTCGCTGCGGGAGCATGCCGCGTGGACGATCGAATCAGGCGAACCGTACGAACTGGAAGTGACGGCCAACCTGCCCGACGGTCGGGTCGTCGAACTCGGCGCTACCGGTTCGCCCGTCTACGGCCCCGACGGCCGCATGATCAGGCTGCTGGGGACGGTCCGGGACATCTCGCGGCGCAAGCGCGTGGAGAAGGCGCTCCAGGAGTGCCAGGTCTTCAACGAGACGCTGCTCAAGGCCATCCCGTTCCCGATGGACGTCGTCGACGAGGACGGACGTGTCGTCTTCATGAACAAGCTGCTCCGGGAACAGACCGCAGGGATGCCGCAGGGTGAGCGATGCTGGTCGACATACATGGACGACCGGCAGAGGTGCCCCGACTGTCCGCTCAGGCGGGCCGGACAGACGAACCAGACCTATGTGTTGGAGAGACCGGGCATGATGGGCGGGAAGGTCTTCCGGGTCGTTCACGTCGACATCTTGTACCAGAACAAACGGGCCCTGTTGAAGATCTTCATCGACCAGACCGAAACGTCTCCGAGGTCGGCCGGTCCCCTCACTTCCGCCGTGCCCGCTTAGAGCCCCGTGGTTTTGGGCCCTTGCCCGTTCGTCCCGTTCAGGTGCAGCCACTGGTCGCCGTAGACGGACCGCGGGAAGGCGTAGGGCGCCAGCCCGTGCAGGAACTGGCGCAGCTTCAGGGCCAGGTGGTTGGCATCGTGGGCGCCGTGGACGGTGCGCAGGAACCCCTCGAGCGTGTAGATCTGGATCTCCACCGGGAACCGGTACGGCGGCAGGCCGGGCTCGTCGTTGGGATGCAGGACGTCGAGATCCCCCTTGTAGACCTTGTAGCCCTGGCCGCTGTGGCGGTTCAGGCGGCGGCGGTCGCCGGTGAAGCCGATCGTGTCGGTGATGTTGCGCCACGAGACCGGGTTGCCCAGGACGTCGTTGAGCAGCGTCAGCAGCTCGAACACCGCGTCCTCGTCGTGGACGATGAACATCGCGCCGAGCAGGTCGGTGATCGCGTCGGGGTCGTTGATCCCCTTGCGGATCATCTTCGAGAGGATCGAGCCGCTGCTGTCGTGGTCCTTGGCGTCCCAGCGGCGACGCTCGATGACGCGGTGGCTGCCGTCGACGATCTCGTAGGAGATCGGGGTCACCGTGCGCTTGAAGCGGCAGTTGTAGTACAGCACGTCCAGGGAGACGCGGCGCCCGGCCGCCTCCCGCTCCAGGAACATCGAACGGAACTGCCAGCGCTCCTGGCCGGGCTGGGGGCGCAGGTTGTAGCGGATCGTCTCCCCGTCTGGTCCCAGCTCGAAGCCGATCTCCACCGTGTTGGTGTCCACGGCGCGCTTCCACAGCCCCTCGCGCAGCAGGCTCTCGATGTAGGCCTTGTGCCGCGGCCCCTGCTGGATGTGGCGGGAGTGGTCGATGTCCAGCAGGAGCTTCGCCAGGTAGAGCTTGCGCTGCGACTCGAAGCGGATGCGCGGGTCCTCGCGGCTGAACAGCAGCGACATCAGGGTGCGCAGGTCGTTGCAGGCGGTCACGGTGGCCTGCGGGCGCACGTGGGCCTGCGACGGGGCCGGCAGCAGGCCCACGAGGTCGCGCACGTAGGCGTCGGCCTCGGTCATCGACCGCATCAGGTCGGCGGCGCCGTGGCCGGTGCCCGCGGGCGTGCCGGGCGGGTTGAGCAGGCGGTTGATCTCGCCGCGGTAGGCCTCGTCGTCGTGCTCGATGCGCCGGGACATCTCGTGGAAGAAGCGGCCGACGCGCGAGGGGCGCTGGGTGAAGGTCGGGTCGAGAAGGGGGTGGGCCGTGTAGTCCACCGCCCAGGGGTCGCCGTTTTCTCGGGTCGAAAGGTGCGTGGCATCGACCCAGCGTTCGTACATCGGGTCCGCTTTCCTGGCCGCGGCGGGGGGCGGGCCCCTCCCCCGCCGCGACGCTAGATCATGTCCAGGGCACGCTCCAGGTCGGCCTGCAGGTCGGCCGCGTCCTCGCAGCCGACCGCCAGCCGGACCAGATCATCCGTGATATCGGCAGCTTTGCGCTCGGCCTGAGGGATCCCCGCGTGGGTCATCGAGGCGGGGTGCTCGATCAGGGATTCGATGCCGCCCAAGCTCACCGCCAGGGTCGGGATCTGCACGTTGTTGATGACCGTCTTGCCGGCCTCCAGGCCGCCGCGCACGCCGAAGGAGATGACCGCGCCGGGGCCGTCCATCTGCGAGGCGGCCAGGGCGTGCTGGGGGTGGCTCGCCAGGCCGGGGTAGCGCACCCAGGCGACCTTCGGGTGGTTCTCCAGGAAGGGCGCCAGGACCTGCGAGTTGGCCTGGGCCTTCTCCATGCGCAGGGCCAGCGTGCGCAGGCCGCGCAGCACCAGCCACGCCTGGTGGGGGTCCATCGTGCCGCCCATGTTCTTGTGGACCTTGGCCAGCCGCTTGAACAGCTCGGGGTCGCGGGCGGTGACGATGCCCGCCACGACGTCGGTGTGGCCGTTGATGAACTTGGTCATCGAGTGCAGGACGACGTCCGCGCCCATCTCCAGCGGGCGCTGCAGCAGGGGCGAGCAGAAGGTGTTGTCCACGCACAGCAGGGCGCCGCCCGCGTGCGCGATCTCGGCGCAGGCGCGGATGTCGGTCAGCTTCAGCGTGGGGTTCGAGGGGGTCTCGATGTAGACCAGCTTCGTCTCGGGACGCATCGCCCGCGCCACGTTCTGCGCGTCGGACGAGTCGACGAAGGTCGCGCTCACGCCGTAGCGCTTGTACTCGGTCTCCAGCACCATGCGCGACGGGCCGTACAGCGACTCGGTGGCCACGACGTGCGAGCCCTGGCCCAGCAGCGCGAAGTAGACGGTGTTGACCGCGGCCATGCCCGAGGCCGCGCCCAGCGCGCCGCAGCCGCCCTCCATCAGGGCGATCGCCTCTTCGAGGTGGTCGGTGGTCGGGTTGCCCAGGCGCGTGTAGATGTGGCCGGGGTCGCGGCCCGCGAAGCGGTCGGCGCCCTCGTCGGCGTCGCGGAAGCGGAAGGTGGAGGACTGGTAGATCGGGATGGACACGGCCCCGGTCTCGGGGTCCGGCCGCTGGCCGGCGTGGACCACCTTGGTGTGCATGCGCATCTTGGAGAGGTCGTGCATGGGGCTTCCTTTCGGGGGCGTCGGCATCCAGGGTCCTACACCGGGGCTTCGGGGCCGGTTCCGGCTTGTCGGGGGTCCGGCTCCTCCCTATAATAGGCCCCCCGCCCTCGAAGGCAAGACCCTCGAAAGTCCACGTTTTTTCTGGAGGTTCCGTGATGAAGGCGACCTCGACGGGCCGCAGGTTCCCGCTCGTCATGCTGGCGATGCTCGCCCTCGCGGCGACGACGTCCGTCGCGGCGGAGCGGCCGCGCGATCCCTGGCCCTACCTGCCCTCGGACGACATCGGCGCGGTCGACTGGCGCGCCGCCCATCCGACCTGGGACGGGCGCGGCGTCGTCATCGCGATCCTCGACACCGGGGTCGACGGCTACGCCCCGGGCCTGACCGCCACCTCCACCGGCGGCCAGAAGCTGCTCGACACCCGGGATTTTACCGACGAGGGCGTCTGGGAGGTCGTCGCGGTCGAGCTGGAAGACGACGCCTTCGTCCATCCCGACGGCATGCGCCTGGAGGGTGCGGCCGCCCTGGCGGTGGCCCCGCCGTCCGACGACAAGGCCTACCCGGTCTGGATGGGCGTCCTGGACGAGCCCCGCTTCCGCAACGTCGACGACCTGCAGGACACCAACGACGACGGCGATCGCACCGACCGCTTCGCGTTCCTGGTCTACGCGGCGCCGCGCGCCGCGGTCGAGGCGGCCCTGGGCGCCGGCCGCGGCCTGGACCTGCTGGCCGGCCTGAACGAGACGGCCGCCGCGACGGTCGCCGCCGAGCGCGAGGGCGCGCGGGTCTGGCTCGTGGTCGTGGACACCGACGGCGACGGCCGCCTCGACGACGAGCGCCCGCTGCGCGACTTCCGCGTCGACTGGGACCTGTTCGGTCTGCGCGGCCCCGACGCCCCGGACAGCCGCACGCTCATGGCCTGGTCGGTGAACGTGACCGCCAACGAGGACTGGCTGGGCGCCCCCGAGGCGCCGACCGTCTCCTTCCACCACGACTCCGGCTCCCACGGCTCGCACTGCGCCGGCATCGCCGCCGGCTGCGAGGTCGGCGGCCAGCCCGGGCTGCACGGCGCCGCGCCCGGCGCCTGGCTGATCTCCTGCAAGATCGGCGACAACCGCCTGTCCGGCGGGGCGACGCGCACCGAGACCATGAAGAAGGCCTTCGAGCACGCCGTCGACTTCGGCGAACGCTACGGCCTGCCGGTCGTGGTCAACATGAGCTTCGGCATCAACTCGGTGGAGGAGGGCGACGACACCATCGGCAAGTGGCTCGACGACCTGCTGGCCGAGCACCCCGAGTTCACCGTCTGCACCAGCAACGGCAACGAGGGCCCCGGCCTCTCCACCAGCGGCATCCCGGCGACCAGCCGCAGCCTGATCGCCTCGGGCGCCTACCTCTCGCGCGCCTCCGGCGAGGACCTCTACCAGGCCCGCCTGCCGCGCGCGACCCTGTTCGCTTTCTCCAGCCGCGGCGGCGAGGCGCCCAAGCCCGACGTCGTGGCGCCGGGCTCCGCGCTGTCGACCGTTCCCGGCTTCGTCGACGGCAGCGCCCGCTTCAACGGCACCAGCATGGCCTCGCCGCAGACCGCGGGCGCGGTCGCCTGCCTGCTGAGCGCGGCGGGGCAGGAAGGCCTCGAGGTCCACTGGGGCATGCTCAAGCGCGCCCTGATCGCCGGCGCCAAGCCGGTGCCCGGCCTGGCCCTGTTCGAGCAGGGCGGCGGCCTGGTCGACATCCGCGGCGCGTGGGACGTGCTGCGCCCCCTGGCCCTCAGCCGGTCGGCCCACCAGGTGCTTGACTGGGCCGTGTCGGTGGATTGCCCGTTCCAGTCCGACGGCAAGTCCTCGGCTGCGTACTGGCGCACGCCCGGCGGCGCGCCGGTCGCTCCGGAGCGCGTGACCTTCTCGGTGAAGCCGGTCTTCCACCCCGACCTGGGCCCCGACGAGAAGGACGCCTTCTTCCGCTCCTTCACCTTCAGCAGCGAAGCGCCCTGGCTGC
>JAURXS010000310.1 GCA_030654305.1 bacterium
CGCGGCGGTGGACGCCCACGCCACGCTCAACGGCATCGACTGGCTGGAGGTGCTGGACCTCGACGCCCCCCTGGGCAGCCCGCGCCAGCGCACCCTGCTCGTGCGCCTGCTCAAGCCGGTGCCGGCCGGGCTCACGCGCGAGCAGGTGGTGGTCGAAGGCGGCGAGCGCATCCGCCGCATCGAGGTTCAGTGGATCGGCGTGGCCAGCGCGCCCCCGGTTCAGGCGAACGCGGCCGAGCAAGCCCTGTTCAGCGCGCTGGCCGAGGCCGACCACGTGCTGCTGGTGCGCACCGACAGCGCGGGCGACTTCTCGCGCTATACCTTGCGGCTCACGCAGGACCCGGCCACGCCCACCCCGCTGCCCGACTTCGATCCCCGGCTCTCCGAGATCGAATTCCGCTTCAAGGTCGAGTGCCCGAGCGACTTCGACTGCCGCACGCCACCGGGCTGCACCAGGCCCCCGAAGCCGGTCCCCGACATCAACTACCTCGCCCGCGACTACGAGAGCCTGCGCCGGCTGGTGATCGACCGCCTGGCGCGCAACATGCCGGGCTGGCGCGACCGCAGCCCGGCCGATCTGGCCACCACGCTGGCCGAGCTGATCGCCTACGTGGGCGATCTGCAGCACTACCAACTCGACGCCGTCGCCACCGAGGCCTACCTGCACACCGCCCGCCGGCGCAGCAGCCTGCGCCGCCACGCCCTGCTGGTGGACTACGCGGTGCACGAAGGCTGCAACGCCCGCGCCTGGCTGCACTTCGACGTGAGCGGCGGCCCCTTCCCCCTGCCCGATGACCTGCGCTGCTACACCCAGGTGGCGGGTGTGCCCCCGCGCATCGTTCCCGACTCGCCCGCCGAGCGCGCCGCGCTGCAGGCCCGGCCCCTGGTGTTCGAGCCGCTGCACGGCGCGACCCTGCGCGAGGCGCACAACAGCTTTGAGTTCCACACCTGGGGCGATGCCCGCTGCTGCCTGTCCCGGGGCGCCACCCGCGCCACGCTGCGCGGCCACTGGCCCGAGCTGCAGACGGGCGACGTGCTGATCTTCCAGGAGCAACTCGGCCCGCTCAGCGGCGAGCCCGAAGACGCCGACCCCGCCCACCGCCACGCGGTGCGCCTGAGCGCCGTGCGCGCCTTCGACGGCACCGACCCGCTGACCGACCCGCTGCCGCCCGACCCGGGCGACCCCGGCGCCCTGACCGAGATCACCGAGATCGCCTGGCACCCGGCCGACGCCCTGCCCTTCGCCCTGTGCATCTCCAGCGAAACCGACGAGGCCCACGGCAGCGTGCTGATCCACGGCGTGAGCACCGCGCTGGGCAACAACGTGCTGGTCGATCACGGCCAGCGCATCGAAGACGAGCCGCTGGGCAGCGTGCCGCAACCCCGGCTGCACCACCCGGCCGTGCTGGGCGACGCCTGCCAGCGCGAGGCGCCGCAACCCCTGCCCCCGCGCTACCGGCCGCGGCTGGCCAGCGCGCCGCTCACCCACCAGGGCACGGTGCTCGTGACGCGGGTCGACAACGGCGTGCGCACCAGCGAACGCCTGCTGTTCGACCCGCAGGACTCGGCCAGCGCCGCCATGCGCTGGCGCACCGCCGACGCGCTGCCCCGGATCGGCCTCAACGCCACGCAGGGCAGCGGCAGCGAGGCCTGGAGCCCGCGGCGCGACCTGCTCTCCAGCCGGGCCAGCGACACCCATTTCGTGATCGAAGCCGAAGACGACGGCAGCGCGCGGCTGCGCTTCGGTGACGACCTGCACGGCCGCCGCCCCGACAGCGGCACCGCCTTCAGCGCGCACTACCGCGTGGGCAACGGGCCGCAGGGCAACGTGGGCGCGCAGGCCATCGCCCACGTGGTGACCACCCAGGGC
>JAURXS010000311.1 GCA_030654305.1 bacterium
GGCACCGCGACGGGACCGCGCGCACCTTCGAGATCCTCGAAGTCCCGGTCTGCGACGACCGGGGCCGCTTGCTCTCGGTCGAGGGCATCGCCTGCGACATCACCCAGCACAAGCAGAACCTGTCCCTGATCCGCGACCAGCAGGGCCAGCTGCTGGAGAACGAGAAGATGGCGGCGCTCGGACGCATGGTCGCCGGCGTAGCCCACGAGATCAACACGCCGGTGGGCATCGGCCTGACGGCCGCCTCGCACTTCCAAGAGCGGTTCGCCGCCCTGCGCGGCCTCTACGACCGCTCGGCCATGAAGAAGGCCGACCTCGACGGTTTCCTCGCCGAGGCCGACGAGTCGTTGCGGATGATCCGCGGCAACCTCGACCGCGCCGCCCTGCTCATCCAGGGCTTCAAGGGCGTCGCCGTCGACCAGTCCGGCGAGGGGCGCCGCGAATTCGACCTGAAGGCCTACCTCGACGAGACCCTGCTGAGCCTGAGGCCGGTGCTGAAGAAGACCCCGTACGAGGTCGCGGTCGCCTGCGCCCCGGACGTGATGGTCGACAGCTACCCCGGCGCGCTGTCGCACACGATCACCAACCTGGTCATGAACTCGCTGAACCACGGGTTCGACGGCGTGGAGCGGGGCGCGATCGGGATCGCGGCGGAGCGGGTCGGCGACGAGATCCGCCTCGTCTACCGCGACGACGGCGTCGGCATGACCCCCGAGGTGAGGAGCAAGCTCTACGAGCCCTTCTTCACCACGAAGCGCAGCCAGGGCGGCAGCGGCCTGGGCATGCACGTGGTGTACACCGCGGTGACGCAGACCCTCGGCGGCAGGATCGCCTGCGAGAGCAGCCCCGGCCGCGGCACGACCTTCACGATCACGTTTCCGGTGAACAACGGGAGTCGCGATGACGACGCAGAATGACGGGATCCCGCTGGATCTCGACGAGGTGATTTTCGCCGCCGAAGATCCCGCCGGGCCGCCGGACGCGCCGGTCCCGGGCTGGAAACTGCTGATCGCCGACGACGACGAGGAGGTGCACGCCCTCACGCGCCTGGTGCTCTCGGGCTTCACCTTCGAGGGCCGCAGCCTGTCGTTCGTCAGCGCCTATTCCGGCCGCGAGACGGTGGAGCGGATGCGCGAGCACCCGGACACCGCCCTGGTCCTGCTCGACGTGGTGATGGAGCGGGACGACGCGGGCCTGCAGGCCGTCCGGCAGATCCGCGAGGACCTGGGCAACCGCTTCGTGCGCATCATCCTGCGGACGGGGCAGCCCGGGCAGGCCCCCGAGCAGGAGGTCGTCTCCTCCTACGACATCAACGACTACAAGGCCAAGACCGAGCTGACGGCCCAGAAGCTCTTCACCGCCGTCACGGCCGCCCTGCGCGCCTACCGCGACGTGCGCACCATCGAGCAGCACCGGGTCGGCTTCGAGATGATCAGCCGCCTGTCGGGGCGGCTCTTCGAGCACGCCGAGCCGCTGGGGTTCCGGCGGGGCGCCCTGCGGCACTTCGCCGAGATCCTCGGCGCCAGCTGCGGCGAGGACGTCGCCGTCTCCGGCCTCACGACCGTGCGCTTCGACCGGCGCTGCGTGATCCTGGAGGGGGTGGGCGCCTACGAAGGCCTGCAGGGGCGCTTCGTCTCCGAAGCGTGCCGCGAAGAACTGCACGCGCGGTTGCGCACCAGCCGCGGCGGCGAGGCCGACGTCTTCGGCGACGACTGGTACGCGGGGCTCTTCGCCGCCGCCCAGGAGACCTACGGCTACATCTACCTCGAGTCGAGCTCCCCGTTGCCGGAGCTGGCCCGGAGCCTGATGCGCTCCTACGCGGCCAACGTGCGCGTGGCGCTGCAGAACCTGCACCTGAACCTCGAGGTCGTCGAGACCCAGCGCGAGATGATCCACACCCTCGGCGAGGTCGTCGAGAGCCGCTCGCAGGAGACCGCCCACCACGTCAAGCGCGTGGCGCGGCAATCGTACCGCCTGGCGCGCCTGGCGGGGCTCGACGAGGAGCGGGCGCAGCTGCTCCAGATGGCGGCCCCCCTGCACGACGTGGGCAAGATCGCGATCCCCGACGCCGTGCTCAACAAGCCGGGACGGCTGACCGACGAGGAGCGGAGCCTGATGATGACCCACGCCGAGCTGGGCCACCAGATCCTGGCGGGGTCGAACCGCGAGGTCTTCCAGACGGCGGCGCTGGTCGCGCTGCAGCACCACGAGAAGTGGGACGGCACGGGCTACCCGCGCGGCCTGCGCGGCGAGGAGATCGACATCTTCGGGCGCATCGTCGGGCTGGTGGACGTGTTCGACGCGCTGCGGCACGAGCGCGCCTACAAGCCCGCCTTCCCGCTCGAGAAGTGCGTGGAGATCCTGAAGCAGGACAGCGGCCGCCACTTCGACCCGCGGCTGGTGGGGCTCTTCCTGGCTCACCTGGACGAGTTCACGTCCGAGTGCGGCGCCGTCGGGGCGCCCACGGCAACGGACGAAGCCGTCGAAGAGCTGCTGGCCGTCTAGGTCGCGCCGTCGCGCCTTCAGGCGCGCAGGTGCCCGACCAGGATGTTCAGGCCGACCAGGATCAGCAGGACCCCTCCGGCGACCTCCAGCCGTCCGCCCAGTTCGTGCCCGCGTCCCAGGGCGCCGCGCAGGCGGCTGCCCGCGCGGTGACCGAACCAGGTCATCAGGGCCGTCACCAAGCCGATCACCGCCGCCGGCTCCCAGATCCTCACCTGCAGCATGGCCAGGCTCAACCCCACGGCGAAGGCGTCGATGCTCGTCGCCAGGCTCAGCATCAGCAGCGACGCGCCCCGCGAGGGGTCGCCGCCGCGGGGCGCATCGCCGGGAGCGAGCCCGCCGCGCACCATCCGCGCGCCGATGAAGGCGAGCAGGCCGAAGGCGAGCCAGTGGTCCACCGGCGCCAGGCCGGCGGCCACGCGCGTCCCCAGCCACCAGCCCAGGACCGGCATCAGCGCCTGGAACAGCCCGAAATGGAACGCCAGCCGGAAGGCGGCGCGCCGCCCGGGGGCGCGGCCGGACGTGCCGGCGCCGACGCTCACGGCGAAGGCGTCCATGGCGAGACCGACGGCGATCAGGATCACTTTCCAGGCCGGCACGGGACCTCCTGCGGCGGCGCCTACCGCGACGCGCCGCCCCCATGATGGGCGCCGCCCGCCGCCGCGCCAAGCCCCGATTCTCGCCGCTTCCCCGGTTCCCTCCCGGGGGGCGATCGCGTAGAGTGGACGGCGACCCATCCCCCAGGAGGAAGACCGCCATGACGATGCTGTTGTGCCGCCGCGCCGCGGCCGCGATCACGTTGCTGGCCCTGGTCGCGACGGCGGCCGTCGCCGCGAAGCTCCCGGTCCGGACCCTCGACGACCTGCCCCGCCACACCTACGAGGTGACCGGGACCGTGTCCGCGCTGCTGCGCGACGACGCGGCGTTCGACGCCTTCGCCGCGAAGGTGGGCGCGGACGTCGTCGCCGACCTCGAGGCCTACGACATCGCCGATCCCGCCACGCTGCAGCGCATGTACGGCGTCCAGCTGACGCTGGCGCTGATGGCGCGCGACGACGCCCGCGTCCTCGCCCTGGTCGAGGCGGTCCGCGCGCTCGAGGACAAGGAGGCCTCCCGCCTCACCTCGGGCCTGACGGCCGTGGCGATGGTGCGCGCCCGCCGCGACACCGACGGGGACACCGGCGCCACTTACCAGGCCGCCTTCCGCAGCCGGCTGCGCGAACAGGTCGCGGCGCTGCCCTGGGACCTGGTGCGCGACCGCATCGTCCAGCAGAGGGGCCGCACCGAGCTCCTCAGCGAGAACCTGGTGTTGGGCATGGTCCAGGCCCAGTTCGACCCCGTGGTCGCCGCCTCGGGCGCGCTGGGCTCGGAGCTGGCCGCCCAGGTGGTCAACCTCGGCTACGCCCTGCGCTTCGCGCTGCCCCTGAAGGAGTCGCTGCTGGAGGTCTACGGCGACCTCATCGCCGCCCGTGAGACCGTCAAGCGGGACATCTGGGAGGAGCGCGAGGCGCGGCTCGAAGACGGCCTCGGCCTGGCGCCGGTGACCGTCGCGATCTGGGACGCCGGCGTGGACGTCTCGGTGTTCGCGGACGTCTTCACGACGAACCCCGGCGAGCGGCCCGACGGGCTCGACAACGACGGCAACGGGTTCGTCGACGACGTCCACGGCATCGCCTTCGACTACGACGGCCGCGACAGCGCCGAGCTGCTCTACCCGCTCGGCGACGCGGCCCCGCGCCTGGGCGCCGCCATGGACCACATGAAGGGCTACATGGACGTCCAGTCGGGCCTCGACTCGGAGGAGGCCTCGGCGCTCAAGACGCACCTCGCCGAGCTCGAGCCGCCGCAGGTGCAGGGTTTCCTCGAGGATCTCGGCCTGTGCGGCCTCCACGCCCACGGGACGCACGTCGCCGGCATCGCCGTGCGCGGCAACCCCTACGCCCGCCTGCTCGCGGCGCGCATCTCCTTCGACTGGCATTCCGTGCCGCGGCTGCTGACTGAGGAGATGGCCCGGCGCCACGCCGCGTCGTACGGCCGCACGGCGGCCTACTTCCGCGACCGCGGCGTGCGCGTCGTCAACATGAGCTGGGGCTGGGGGCTGAAGGAGATCGAGGGCATCCTCGAGGCCAACGGCTGGGGGGCCTCGGCCGAGGAGCGTTCGCGCGAGGCGACCAAGCTGCTGGGCATCCTCGAGCAGGGGCTGCGGGAGGCGATCACGGGCTCGCCGGGGATCCTGTTCGTCTGCGCCGCGGGCAACGACGACAACGACGTGGCCTTCGACGTGAACATCCCGGCCTCGTTCACGCTGCCCAACCTGCTGGTCGTCGGCGCGGTCGACCAGGCCGGGGAGCCCACGAGCTTCACCAGTTCCGGCCGCAACGTCCGGGTCTACGCCAACGGCTTCGAGGTGCCGAGCTACGTGCCGGGCGGCCGGCGGATGCGCATGTCCGGCACGTCGATGGCGGCGCCCCAGGCCTGCAACCTGGCCGCCAAGCTGTTGGCCCTCGACCCGCGGCTGTCCCCCGTGGAGGTCGTCGACCTGATTGGGCGCGGCGCGGACGCGAAAGGGAGCTACCTGCTGATGAACCCGAAGGCTTCGGTGGGGCTGCTGCCGCGTTGAGTCGCCGGGGAGCCGCGTCGTCAGGGCACGAGCGTGCCGACGGCGAGCCCCACCTTCTCGTTGTTCCTGGCCAGGTAGGCGATGCGGTCGCCGGCCCAGGAGAGGACCGGCCGGCTCAGCTGGAGCGTGGAGGCTTCGTAGACCGTCGCGACGGCGGTCTCCAACGCGTACACGACGTAGTCGCCGTCGTTGTCGAGGTAGCCGATGACGGCGCCGTCGCCGCTCCAGCTCGGCGACACGCCCTCGCCGATGACCGTGACTCCCGTGTCGTCGTCGTTCTCGTACTCCATCCACGAAACCCGCTTCTCGGCGTCGACGAACGCCACGAGCAGCCCGTCGCGCGAGATGCGGACGTCCGTGGCTTCGCGCAGGAGGACGGGGCTGCGGCTCACGACCGGTTCGGTGAGTTCCTCGTAGCCCCATTCCATCAGCCAGGGTGTGCGCCAGAGGCCGACGAGACGGCGCGAATAGCGGGAGAAGGACAGCGTCTGCGGCTCGGAGGTCTGGTTCCCCGACAGGCCCACCGCGGTGCCGGTGAAGCGCCGCAGCGTCGTGGGCGCCGGGACGCCGGCCACCGCCGCCGTGTCGACGGCCATGATGTGCATGGCCCGGTCGCCGCCGGTCCCCCGCACCTGGTAGAAGGCGACGCGGCCCTCGGCCAGGCATCCCGGCTTGTAGGCGCCGGCGGTCCAGGACGTGTTTAGGGTGTCGGTCAGGGCCACCGGCGAGCCGCCCGTGGCTTCCACGCGCCACACGTTGCCGCCGGGGGGGCCGTTGAAGATGACCAGGCGGTCGTCCTGGGTCCAGTCGGGGAAGGCGTCGTGCAGCCGGGCCGCGGCGGGGTCCACCAGGACCGTGGCCGCGACGTGGGCCCGGTCCGCCACGGGCCCGCCGTCCCCGCCGCCGCCGCAGCCGACGACGCCCAGCAGCGGGAGCGCCAGGGCCGACAACAGGGTACGCAAGCGTCGGTGGGTCACGGGTTACCTTTCCGGTGGCCCTATCGGCACGCCGGCGGCGGGTGTTGCAGTTCGCGTGCCAGTCCCGGTCCACAAGCTAACACGGAACCGCCGCCGGCGGTACTGCGGCCTCCGGCCCCGCCCGGACTCGTCCCGTGCCTCGTGGCGGCGGATATGGTAGGCTCCGACCGTTCCCGTCCGAACTGCGGTCCGAGCGAGAGGAGTGTCCCATGTTGCCGTTGAAGCGCATCCTCTGCCCCACGGACTTCAGCGAACCTTCCTACGCCGCGCTGAATGCCGCGATCGAGTTCGCCCAGTACTTCCGGGCCGAACTGAACTGGCTGCACGTCGTGGCGCCCGTGCCGATCATCGCGACCCCGGCCGAGGCCGCCGGCGTGGGCGGTCCGGCCGTGCCGTCGTCCGACCTCGGCGGCGAGATGCTGCGCGGGGCCCAGACGATGATCGCCGAAGCGGCCCGCGATCGCATCCCGTCAGCGGTGGACCTGCACCTGCTCGTGCGGCGGGGGGACCCCGCGCACGAGATCCTGGCGGCGGCGGCCGATCTGGAGGCCGACGCCATCATCATCGCCACGCACGGCCGGACCGGCTGGCGGCGGCTGCTGTTCGGTTCCGTGGCCGAAACGGTGTTCCGCGGCGCCGCCTGCCCCGTGCTGACGATCCGGGCGCCCCGCGACGCCGCGGTCGACGGCGACGAGCCCGACCGGCTGTCCGAGCGGGCCTGAGCGGCCATCCGCGAGAATTTGCCAAGAGCGGCGAACCCGCGGCAGCGGCCGTGCGTCTCTGTGGTCAGGTGACCCGCACGGGGCCGCCGACGGTGCCGCTCCGGCGCGGCGACGAGGGAGAGGGACGATGGAACTGGCCAACCTGCTGGAAAGCTGCCGAGCCGGCGACGAACTCGCCTGGGAGATGCTGGTCCGGCAGACCCAGTCCCGCGTCTTCGGGATCGCCATGACCTACGTCCGCGACCGCGACGAGGCCCGCGACCTCTCCCAGGACATCTTCGTGCGGATCTACCGCAACCTCGACGGCTGCAAGGACGCCGACCGGTTCCTGCCCTGGCTGGTGCGCATCTCCCGCAACGCCTGCATCGACCACCTGCGCCGCCGCAAGGCGCGGCCCCCGGCCCGGGACATCCCGGCCGAGGAGGCGCTGCGGCTGGTCGCGCCGGACGAGGCGCCCGACGAGGAGATGGAGCGCCAGGCCCGCCGCCGCGTGGTCGAGACGGCGCTGCACTCCCTGAGCGAGATCAACCGCGAGATCATCCTGCTGAAGGACATGCAGGGCCTCGCCCTGGAGGAGATCGCCCGCTTGCTGAACCTGCCCCTGGGCACGGTGAAGTCGCGCTCCAGCCGGGCGCGGCTGGAACTGGCCAAGGCCGTGCAGGACCTGATGGGGCCCGCGGGCGCGGAGGCGACGGCATGAACACGCGCTGCACGGCATGGGAAGCCCTCCTGGACGCGTACCTCGACGGTGCGCTCGAAGGGCGCGACGAAACCTTCTTCCGGTCCCACGCGGCCGCCTGCGACCGTTGCCGGGACCTGCTGCGCCTGGTCTCTGCGGACCTGCCCGCCCTGGCCGTCGAGGAAGAGGCCCCGCGGCTGGCCGACAGCGTGATCGCCGTGACTTCGGGCCCCGCCTGCGGCAGGGCGGAGGCGCTGCTGGGCGCGCGGCCGGACGGCGGGCTCTCCGCGGACGAGACCCTCCTGCTGCTGGGGCATCTCGAACATTGCCCGCCGTGCGCCGACCTGGCCCGGGCTCTGGACGTCGCCCTGGCGACCGTGCGGGACCTCGCCGAACCCGAGCTGGACCTGGCGTTCACCTACGACGTCCTGCGGGCGACGTCGGCCACGCGGGCGCGCAAGCGCGGCGGCGCGCTGCCCCGCCTGTCGGATCGTCTCGGCGCGTGGTGGCAGGGCCAGGCGGCCCGGCCCCAGTTCCCCTGGGAAGTCGCGTTCGCCGCCACGGTGGTCCTGGTCCTGCTGTTCGGGACGCCGCTCTCCCCGGCGCGGCGCGCCCCGGCCCGGGCCCTGGCCGCGGTCCAGGCCAGCCCCGCCTGGATGATCGACACCGCCGGCGAGCTGACCGGCGTCGCGGGTGCGGGGATCGGCGCCGTGCAGCAGGACGTGACCGAGCGCCGCAACCGCACCGCGCCGGACCGGGCCGACCTCCTGCGTCACGGCCGGGAGGCGGGCGCGGCCCTCCTGCACGGCGATCTCGACGCGGCCGCGGCGCGCCTGCGGGCCGTGGGCGGGGACCTGACGCAGCTATGGCGCGACTGGCGCGGCGGGGAGCCCGACGCCGGCGACTGATTCTGTACGTGGACGGATGCAACGCGAGCCAAGGAGAGAACCATGGATCAGACACACGACACCCGGCAGCCGGCCTTCACCCCGGACTCGCCCCACGCCCCGCCGCCGCCGCCGGTCCCGCCCGTCTACACGCGGCGCGACCTGCCCCTGAAGTCCGCACCCTTCGCGGTCATCCTGTCGGTGCTGATGCCCGGTCTCGGCTACGTGTACCTGGGCTACTTCCGGCAGGCCGTGACCACGGTCGTGATCTTCGCCTCGCTGATCACGGCGCTGGCCTCCGGCGCCGCCGACGGCATCGAGCCGCTGTTCGGGATCTTCCTGGCCTTCTTCTACTTCTACCAGCTGGTGGACTCCGGCCGCCGGGCCACGATCTTCAACCAGGCGATCGAGGCCGGCTACGCCGGCGGCGTGCCCGCCGACTTCGCCCTGCCCGACGCCGGCGGCATGCTCTTCGGCGGCATGGTCCTGCTGGCCATCGGCGTGGTGGCCCTGCTCAACACGGTCCTGGACGTGGAGCTCGAGTGGCTGAAGGACTGGTGGCCCGTCGGCCTGATCGCCGCCGGCGGCTGGCTGGTCGTCCGCTCGCGCCGGGACAGGACCCCGCGCCGGGACTGACAGCACGGGAATCGCCACCGCAGGCGCCCCCGCCGCCGGGCAGGGGCGCCTGCGGCGTTCCCGCGCCGATTCGGGCTATAGGCGCGTCTCCTGCGGTCGATGACACGGACGAAGGCTTCGGTCCTGGGAGGTCGCCTCCCCACGATCGTTGGTGAAAATCGTTCGTGCCCGACCACGGAGAGCCATGATCCGCCGACCAGCTACCGACCAGCCGCCGATCCCGGGCCGCGCACCGCGGTTCGCGGCCGTCCTGGGCCGGGCGCTGTCGCGCCTGCGCGGTCCGCACGCGCGGGACCTGCGCCCGGAGCGGGAAGAGCTCCTGCGCACCAAGCGCGAGCTCGAGCTGGCGCGCGAGTCGATGGGCAACGCCGCCTACGCCATCTTCTGGGTGCGCGCCGACGGCAGCATCATGGACCACAACCGCACGGCGGCGCGCCTGCTCGGCGACGCCGAGGATCTGCGCGACACCCAGCTGGCCGACGTCTTCGCCGGTTCGCGTTCGGCCTGGCTCCGGATCTGGCAATCCCTGGCCACCCAGGGCAGCTTCGCCGGCGACATGGCGTGGCGGCGGGCCGGAGGCGCCGCCTTCCCGGTGCGCTTGGTCGGCAACCGCGTGTCCCACGACGGCCGGTTCTACGGCTGCCTCTTCGTCTCGGACCGGACCGAAGCGAAGCTCGCCGAGGATCGCCTCGCCGACACCAACGCGCGCTTCCGGGCGCTCACCGAGAACACCTCCGACCTCGTGTTCGTGCTGGACCGCGACGGCGTCACAACCTACGTGAGCCCGGCCGCCGCGAAGACCCTGGGCGGCGGGGAGCGCGAGCTGCTCGGGCGGCGCAGCGGTCTGCTGGTGCACGAGCAGGACCGGCCGTCGGTGGACCGGATCCTGGCGGAAGCCCGCCGGCAACCAGGCCGCACGGTCCGCCTCGAGAACGTGCGGGCCCGGCGAGTGGACGGATCCTGGCTGCACCTCGACGGCGCCTACACGGACCTGCCCGACGTGCCGGGCGTCACCGGGACCGTCGTGGTCTACCGGGACGTCACGGACAGCCGGCGCGCGGACCGCGACCTGCAGGAAAGCCGCCGCCAGTTGTCGACGCTGCTGGGGAACCTGCCCGGCCTGGCCTTCCGCTGCCGGTACGACCGCGACATGTCGTTGGAGTTCGTCAGCGGCGGCTCCCTCGCCCTGACGGGCTATCGGCCCGAGCAGTACTTCGGGGAGCACCCCGTGACCGCCCTGGACATCATTCACCCCGACGACATCGAGAAGGTCCGGGAAGCCATCCAGGCCGCCGTGGATGCGGGCCGGGCGTACGCGCACGAATACCGCATCATCACCGCCGACGGCGCGGTCAAGTGGGTCTGGGAGCAGGGGGTCGGCGTCGCGGGCGAGAGCGGCGGGACCAGGTTCTTGGAAGGGTTCATCACCGACATCACCGACCGGGTCGAAGCGGAGCGGACGATCCGGGAGCTGAACGAGGATCTCGAGCGCCGGGTGGCGGCACGGACCAGGGACCTGGAGGAGGCCCAGGAGCAGCTCATCGCCTCGGAGAAGATGGCGGCGCTCGGCGGGCTGGTCGCCGGCCTGGCCCACGAGATCAACACGCCGCTGGGCGTGGGG
>JAURXS010000312.1 GCA_030654305.1 bacterium
TCACCACGGTGTTGTGGATCCAGGCGCTCACGGGCAAGGGCGAGGCCCCCGCGGCCTTCATCGGCTGGGTGTGCGTCTGGCTCTGGTTCACAGTGATCTTCGCCAACTTCGCCGAGGCGATGGCCGAGGGACGGGGCAAGGCCCAGGCAGCAGCCCTCCGCAAGTCGCGCCGGGATGTCACGGCCAAGAAGCTCGCGACACCCCGGCGGGGCGGCCAGGTGACACTGGTCTCCGGCGCCACGCTCCACAAAGGTGATGTCGTCCTGGTGGAGGTGGGCGACACGATCCCCGGTGACGGCGAGATCATCGAGGGCGTCGCGTCGGTGAATGAATCGGCGATCACGGGTGAATCCGCCCCGGTCATCCGCGAGGCGGGGGGCGATCGCTCCGCCGTCACGGGCGGCACGACGGTGCTGTCGGACTGGATCGTCGTGCGCATCGCCGCGAACCCCGGCGAAACCTTCCTGGACCGCATGATCTCGCTGGTAGAGGGCGCCAAGCGCCTCGCGGCGCCGCGGCGCGACGCGACGGCGGTCGAGGTCCCGTCCGCGACCCTGCGCCGAGGCGACCTGGTGCTGGTGGAGACCGGCGACCTGGTGCCCGGCGACGGCGAGGTGATCGAGGGCATCGCCTCGGTCGACGAGAGCGCCATCACCGGCGAGAGCGCGCCGGTGATCCGCGAGAGCGGCGGCGACCGCAGCGCCGTGACCGGCGGCACGCGGGTGCTGTCGGACTGGATCGTCGTGCGCATCACCGCGGATCCGGGGGAGACCTTCCTGGACCGCATGATCGCGATGGTCGAGGGCGCGAAGCGGCAGAAGACGCCCAGCGAGATCGCGCTCGGCATCCTGCTGTCCGCGCTGACCATCGTCTTCCTGCTCGCGACCGCGACGCTGTACGCCTTCTCGGCCCACGCGGCGAGCGCCGGGGGCCGGGGCGCGCCGATCCCGCTCACGGTGCTGGTCGCGCTGCTGGTCTGCCTCATCCCCACGACCATCGGGGGCCTGTTGTCGGCCATCGGCATCGCGGGCCTGGACCGGCTGGTGCGGGCCAACGTCCTGGCGACGTCGGGCCGCGCGGTCGAGGCCGCCGGCGACATCGACGTGCTGCTGCTGGACAAGACGGGCACCGTCACCCTGGGCAACCGCGAGGCGGTGGCGTTCGTGCCGGCTCCGGGGGTGACGGAGCGGGAACTGGCCGACGCTGCGCAGCTCGCCTCCCTGGCCGACGAGACCCCCGAGGGCCGCAGCGTCGTGGTGCTGGCCAAGGAGCGCTTCGACCTGCGCGGGCGCGACCTGCAGAGCCTCGGCGCGGTCTTCGTGCCCTTCTCGGCCCACACCCGCATGAGCGGGGTGGACGTCGACGGCCGCCGAATCCGCAAGGGCGCGGTGGACGCCGTGGTGCGTTTCGTCGCCGGCCTGGGCGGCGCGATTCCCGCGGCGGTGGCCGCGGCCGCCGACGAGCTCGCGCGCGCCGGCGCGACGCCGCTGCTGGTGGCCGACGGCGACCGGGTGCTCGGCGCGGTCCACCTCAAGGACATCGTCAAGGGCGGCCTGCGCGAGCGGTTCGTCGAGATGCGGCGCATCGGGATTCGCACCGTGATGATCACCGGCGACAACCCGCTGACCGCCTCAGCCATCGCCGCCGAAGCCGGCGTCGACGACTTCCTGGCCGATGCCACGCCCGAGCGCAAGCTCGCCCTGATCCGCGAGTACCAGCAGCAGGGGCGCCTGGTGGCCATGACCGGCGACGGCACCAACGACGCGCCGGCGCTCGCCCAGGCCGACGTGGCCGTGGCGATGAACACCGGCACCCAGGCGGCCAAGGAGGCCGGCAACATGGTGGATCTCGACTCGAACCCCACCAAGCTGCTGGACATCGTGGCCATCGGCAAGCAGATGCTGATGACGCGCGGGGCGCTGACCACCTTCAGCATCTCCAACGACGTCTCGAAGTACTTCGCGATCATCCCGGCGGCCTTCGTCGCCACCTGCCCCGAGCTGGGCGTCCTGAACGTGATGCGCCTGCACTCGCCCCAGAGCGCGGTGCTCTCGGCGGTCATCTTCAACGCCCTGATCATCGTGGGCCTGATCCCGCTGGCGCTGCGCGGCGTGAGGTACCGGCCCGCCCCGGCCGCGCGCCTGCTGCGCGACAACCTGCTGGTCTACGGCCTCGGCGGCCTGGTGCTGCCGTTCCCGTGCATCAAGGGCATCGACCTCGTCCTGCAAGTGCTGGGGGTGTGATCGTGGCACGGATCCTGAGGCCGGCGCTGGCGCTGCTGGCGCTGTTCACGGTCCTGCTGGGCCTGGCCTACCCCGCGCTCGTCACGGGGTTCGCACAGCTCGCGTTCCCGGACGCGGCGGACGGCAGCCCGCTCGTCCTGGACGGGCGCACGGTGGGCTCCGCGCTGATAGGGCAGCCGTTCGCCGACCCGCGCGACTTCTGGGGCCGCCCCTCGGCGACGACGCCGACCCCCTGCCGGGCCGACGCGTCGGCGGGCTCGAACCTCGGGCCCTCGAACCCGGCGCTGCGCGCCGCCGTCGCGGCCTGGGCCGCGGCGCTGCGCGACGCCGACCCCGGCAACGCGGCGCCGATCCCCGTCGACCTGGTGACGATGTCCGGCAGCGGCCTCGACCCCCACATCTCACCCGCGGCCGCGCTCTACCAGGCCGGGCGCGTGGCCCGCCTTCGCGGCCTGCCCGAGGCCGCGGTGCGCGACCTGGTGGCGGCGCACCGCGAGGGCCGCCTGCTGGGCCTGTTCGGGGAGCCCCGCGTGAACGTGCTGCGCCTGAACCTGGCCCTGAATGGGCTGGAGCGGGACGCCGCGCGGTGATAGCTTCACCGGCATGACGAGGGTGGGACCATGACGACCCCTGACGAACGGCCGGATCCGGACGCCCTGCTGCGCCGCGTGCAGGTCGAGGAGGGCCGCCGCGCCGGGTCCGCCCTGAAGATCTTCTTCGGCTACGCCCCGGGCATCGGCAAGACCTACACGATGCTGGAATCGGCGCGGCGCCTGCGGGACGCGGGCGTCGACGTCGTGGTGGGGTGCGCCGAGACCCACGGGCGGGCGGAGACGGCGGCGCTGCTCGCCGGCCTCGAGGTCCTGCCCCGCCGCGACGTCGCCTACCGCGGCACGACCCTCGCCGAGTTCGACCTCGACCGCGCCCTCGCCCGCCGCCCCGCGGTGCTGCTGGTCGACGAGCTGGCGCACGACAACGCCCCCGGCAGCCGCCACCGCAAGCGCTGGCAGGACGTCCTGGAGCTGCTCGAGCAGGGCATCGACGTGCACACCACGCTCAACGTCCAGCACGTCGAGAGCCTGAACGACGTCGTTTCCCAGATCACCTACGTCCGCGTGCGCGAGACGGTGCCGGACTCGATCCTCGAGCGGGCCGACGAGATCGAGGTGGTCGACCTGCCGCCCGACGAGCTGCTGGAGCGGTTGCGGGCCGGCAAGGTCTACATCCCGGAGCAGGCCCGCCAGGCCGTCGACCACTTCTTCCGCCGCGGCAACCTGCTGGCCCTGCGGGAGCTCTCGCTGCGCCGCGTCGCCGAGCGCATCGACGCCGACGTGCGCGCCTACCGGCACGACTACGACATCAAGGCCACCTGGCCCGCGGCGGAGCACATCCTGGTCTGCGTGGGGCCGAGCCCCTCGTCGTCGCGGATCATCCGCGGGGCGCGGCGCATGGCCGAGGGCCTGCGCGCGCGCTGGACCGCCGTCTACGCGGAGGCCTCGGACGCCTTCCCGATGTCGCCCGCGGACGAGGAGCGCCTGCAGGGCCACCTGCTGCTGGCCGAGTCGCTGGGCGCCGAGGTCGTCCGGCTGAGCGGCCGCCGATTGGCCGACGTGCTCATCGACCACGCCCGCGAGCACAACGTGACCCGCATCGTCGTCGGCAAGCCCACCCATTCCCGCTGGCGCGACCGGTTCACGGGCTCGCTCGTCAGCCGGATCGTGCGGGGCAGCGGCGACATCGAGGTCCACTTCATCGCCGGCGACGAGGCCCCCGACCGGCCCGCGGACGGGCGCGCGCGGGCGCCGCGGCGCTTCGACGGGAAGGGCTACGGCGTGGCGGCGCTGTCGGTCCTCGCGGCCACCGCGGTCGGGGTCCTGGCCCGCGACTACCTGTCCCAGCCCGACTTCGTGATGATGTTCCTGCTGACCATCATGGTGGCGGCCTACCGTTACGGGCGCGGGCCTTCGCTCGCCGCGGCGGGGCTCGCGGTGGCGGCCTACGACTTCTTCTTCGTGCCGCCCTTCCACACCTTCAGCGTGGAGCACGCGCGCCACCTGCTCACCTTCCTGATGATGTTCGCCGTGGGCCTGGTCATCAGCGGCCTGACCAGCCGGCTGCGCCGCCAGGAGCACGGGGCGCGGCGGCGCGAGAGCCGGACCGCCGCCCTCTACTCGCTGAGCCGCGAGCTGGCCTCGGCCCAGGGCGCGGCGCAGGTCGCGCGGGTCACCGCCGCGCACGCGGCCGCGGTCTTCGGGGGCGGGGCGGTGGTCCTGACGGCCGACGCCGCCGGCTCGCTGAAGGAAGGGGGCGAGGGCGCGGCCGGTCTCGAGCTGAGCGAGGAGGAGTTCGCCGTCGCCCGCTGGTCCGCCGAGCACGGCCGCCCGGCCGGCGGCGGCACGGACACGCTGCCGGGCTCGCGCGTGACCTGCTACCCGCTGCGGGCGGGCGCGGACACGCTCGGCGCGCTGGCGGTCGCGACCCCCTCGCGCGAGATGCTGGCGGTCGAGCAGCGGGGATTCATCGAGGCGTTCGTCCGGCAGGCGGCGCTGGCCTTCGAGCGCGTGCGTCTCGTGGAGGAGGCCCGGGTCGCGGCGCTGCGCGCCCGCACCGAGGAGACGCGCAGCGCGCTGCTCGGCGCCGTGTCGCACGACCTGCGTACGCCGCTCGGCGCGATCGTCGGCGCCGGCTCGACGCTGCGCGACGAGAGCGGGCGGCTCGCCCCGGCGCAGCGGCAGGAGCTGTGCGACACGATCTGCAGCGAGGCCGAGCGCATGGAGCGGCTCGTGGCGAACATCCTGGACATGGTGCGCCTGGAGTCGGGCGGGATCGTGCCGAAGCGCGAGTGGGTGCCGCTGGAGGAGACCGTCGGCTCGGCGCTCTCCCGGCTGGAGGCCCGGCTCGGCGCCCGCGCGGTGCGGCTGGACCTGCCGCCGCAGCTGCCGCTGCTCTCGGTGGACCCGGTCCTGTTCGAGCAGGTCTTCATCAACCTGATCGAGAACGTGATCAAGCACGGCGGCCCCGACACGCCCCTGGAGATCGCGGCCCGCGCCGCGGGCGCGACGCTGGAGATCGAGGTCGCCGACCGCGGCCCCGGCCTGCCCGCGGGCGCCGGGGAGCAGGTCTTCGAGAAGTTCTACCGCGGCCCGGAGGTGCGCACCGGCGGCGTGGGCCTGGGGCTGGCCATCTGCCGCGGCATCGTCCACGCGCACGGCGGGACGATCGCGGCCGCGAACCGCGAGGGCGGCGGCGCGGTCTTCCGGATCGCGATGCCGCTGCAGGAGGCGCCGCCGGCCGTCGCGCCGGCGTCGGAGGCGGAAACGCCGGAACGGGGGCGGGAGCCGTGAGCGATCTTGCCGCGAGGGTGCTCGTCGTGGAGGACGAGCAGCAGATGCTGCGGTTCCTGAGGACCGCGTTGACGGCGCAGGGCTACGCGATCCTCGAGGCGGGGACCGCCCGCGACGCGGTCGTCGAGGCGACGACCCACAATCCCGAGCTGATCCTGCTCGACCTCGGCCTGCCCGACGGCGACGGCATCGACCTCACCCGGAAGTTCCGCGAGTGGACGCGCGTGCCGATCATCGTCATCTCCGCGCGCGGCCGCGAGGACGACAAGGTCGCGGCCCTCGACGCCGGCGCCGACGACTACCTCACGAAACCCTTCAGCGTGAACGAGCTGCTGGCGCGCATGCGGGTCGCCCTGCGCCACGCCGCGCAGGCGGGGACGGACACGACCTCGACCGTCATCGAGGCGGGGCCGCTGCGCGTCGACCAGGCGCGGCGCGAGGTCGCGGTCGACGGCCGCGAGGTCCGGTTGACGCCCACCGAGTACCGGCTGCTGGTGCTGTTCGCGCGCAACGCCGGCAAGGTGCTCACGCACCGGCAGATCCTCAAGGAGGTGTGGGGCCCGCCCTACATGGGCGAGACCCACTACCTGCGGGTCTTCATGGCCCAGCTGCGGCGCAAGATCGAGACCGACCCCGCGCGCCCCCGCTTGCTGGTCACCGAGCCGGGGGTGGGTTACCGGATGAAGGACCTCTAGGGAGCCGCGCATGAACCTGCTGCTGATCGTCGTCGTCGTCACCCTGAAGTTCCTGCTGCCGGTGCTCTTCCTGCGCTTCCCCTTCGCGGCGGGCTGGGCCAACTGGCTCCTGGACTCGGTCGACGGCGACCTGCTGATCCCCGCCGGCCTCGACGACGTCCTCTACCAGAACCTCGACAAGTCCGCCGACTGGGTCGGCTACCTGTTCATCTTCATCTGGGGCTGGCGGCAGCCGATCCGGCGCGAGATCGCGGCCACCTTCGCCCTGCGCACCGTCGGGCAGGCGCTGTTCTTCGTCACGCAGAACGAGTTCGTGTTCTTCTGCTTCCCGAACCTGCTGGAGCCCCTGTTCCTGGTCTACGCCACCATCGCGCGGTTCCGCGGCCGGGACCGTGTGCAGGCGATCTACCGCGCCCGGCTGGTCTGGATCTGGCTCGGCATCCTGGTCTACAAGTTCCAGGACGAGTGGTTCACCCACGTGGCCAACGTGGACCGCACGGAGTTCGTGCAGCGGTTGCTGCGCTGACCGGCGGGCGGGACCCGCCCGGGCGAAGCAAGCCGAGTAGCAAGCCGGTTGCGGCCGATTGTGGCGGCAACTACCATTGAGCCGGTGTTCGACGGATCCGGTCCCCATCCGCAAAGCCGGGTTCTCCCGATGGACCGACTGCTCGCCAACCCCGCCGCCCGGCCCCTCGCCCGCGAGGACCTGATCACCCTGCTGTCCCTGACCGCCCCCGAGGACGTCGCCCGCCTGCGCCGCGCCGCCTTCGACCTCGCCACCCGCAGCGTCGGCGACGAGGTCTACTACCGCGGCATCGTCGAGTTCAGCAACGAGTGCGCCCGCAACTGCCACTACTGCGGCATCCGCGCCGGCAACCGCGAGGTGGCGCGCTACTGCCTGTCCCACGAGGAGGTCGTGGACTGCGCCCTGTGGGCGGCCGCGATGGGCTACGGTTCCTGCGTGCTGCAGTCGGGCGAGAAGTGGGACGAGGACTTCGTGGAATTCGTCGAGGGCTGCGTGCGGGAGATCAAGGAGCGCAGCCGCGGACCGGAGCTGCCGGACGGGCTGGGCGTCACGCTGGCGGTCGGCGAGCAGACGCCCGAGACCTACCGCCGCTTCCGCGCGGCCGGCGCCCACCGCTACCTGCTGCGCATCGAGACCACCAACCCCGACCTCTTCGCGCGCCTGCACCCGGCGGCCCAGCGCTTCGAGGACCGCGTGGCCTGCCTGGCGTCGCTGCGCGAGGCGGGGTTCCAGGTCGGCACCGGGGTGATGATCGGCCTCCCGGGGCAGACCGCCGCGGACCTGGCCGACGACATTTTGTTCTTCCGCGACCAGGACGTGGACATGATCGGCATGGGCCCCTACATCGTGCACGACCAGTCGCCCATGCGCGGGCTGGGGATGATGCCGCACGACGAGCTGCTGTCGCTGGCCCTGAACATGATCGCGGTCACGAGGCTGGCCCTGCCGGACGTCAACATCGCCGCCACCACGGCGCTGCAGGCCCTGGCCCCCGACGGCCGCGAGCGGGGGATCGCCTGCGGGGCCAACGTGATCATGCCCAACCTCACGCCGCAGGACGCGCGCCGGAACTACCGGTTGTACGAGGGGAAGCCCTGCCTGGACGAGGGGCGGGACGAGTGCCGCGTCTGCCTGCAGCAGCGGGTCGAAACGGCCGGCCGGACGGTCGCGCGCAACGCGTGGGGGGATTCGCGGCGGTTCCTGAAGCGTCAGCGGCCGCCCGCCGATCGCTCCTAGACCGCGATTCGGTTGAACCGTCCCAGGATGACCTCCAGGCGTGCACGCGTGGCATCTCCGGCCGGCAGCATCCCGGGCAAGCTGTCCAGGAAATGCTCCATCCCCATGATGGCCCCGATATGTTCACCGATGAAGGTCTTCAGGTCCATTCGTTCGAGCGCGACTTCATCCGCCAGCTCCGGACGTCCATCGATCAGCGCCACGATGTCTTCGAAATCGCGGCTGCTGAACAGATCGCCGGCGCCGCGAGATCTGAAGGCGTCCAGTTTCGTCGCCAGGAACGACGGCGCAGAGGCGCAGCGGATGTTCTTGCCGTTCGGCAGCCGGAACACGAGGCTGCGGGAAAACGCCTCTTGGTACCATCGAATCCCGAAACCCAGCACTTCCTCGTTGCAGGGCAGGATGTCCAGGATCAGTGTGCCACAGTTGTAACGGCAGATCGGACCGGGTCGCTCCATGTCCTGCTTGAACCCGAGCCTGCGCAACAGGGCTTCCGTATGACGGAACTCCTCGTAGGACGAGTCGTCGGTGATCAGGTCGACGTCGAAGGTTCTCCGGGACGGTGGCGCCGCGCTGTCGGTGATCAGGAGCGGGACGGCACATCCGCCGACAAGCAGGGACTTGTCGAGGATCGGCCCCAGCATCCCGGATGCCCGGATGAGCAATTCGATGTTGGGGCTATCGGCCAGCATCCGGGAACAACGTCATCTCGAGCATCATGGTCGCCACTCCGGCGCCGCGCGGAGACGCCGTGCGCAAGCAGTCGACCAGGGCCAGGATGCGGTGGAAGTCGATGTCCTCATGTGCGGCCTTCGGTGCATTGGGATGGAGCGGAGAAAGTGCCAGGCCTCGAACGGTTCCCTCTTCCCAAGGCCAGACGTACGGCGGTTGCCCGTCCTGCGAAAGGGCCAGGTCGAGGCCGGGCGCCGCGAAGGCCGTGGGCATGCCCCGTACCATCCCGCCTTGTTCCGGTACGAAAACGTACTTGAGTCCGTGGCACAGAAATTCGTCGATGCACTTCCTGACGGGCTGGGGATTCCGTTCCTGGAGGACGGGCACCCGCAACAGCCCGGCCCGGAGGGAGCGCTTCACGGCCGCATTCGTCTCCGAGGCGCTCATGTGCAATTCCGCGGAGAGACGACTGTAGGTCCATGGCCGGGCGCTCCTGGTGACCAGCTTCAAGACGACATAGAGATCTTGGGGCTTGAGTTCCATGCAATCATGTTATTCGCGATTCGCGAATACGTCAATATGCTGTATATTTTGCGGCAGGTACATATTAATTAACTATAACCATATTATATTATTGGACGTTATGCGCTAGTGCCATTGATATCTTAAATTATATCCATAACAGTCTGTATATTTACAACACTCGATCGCTCAATGCGTTCTGTCACCTCGCGTCGCCACCAGTTCCGCGATCGTCGCCACCAGTTCACCGGCGAGCACCCGCCCGTTCGCCGCATCGTGGTCCAGCACGCACCCCGCCACCGTCAGGTCCAGCGACGGCACGTGGAAGACGAACGTGTTCCAGAAACCCTGGTGGCCCCAGGCCAGCCGCCCGTCCAGCTCCACGCACATCAGGCCTAGCCGGTAGTCGGCCGTGCCGCCGCCGGTCATCGCCGAGAGGCTCGCCTCGTCCCGCAGCACCCGCCCCTTCAGCAGCAGGCGCATGAACGTCCCGAGGTCGCGCACGTCGCAGACCAGCCCGCCCCCGCCGAACAGGTCCAGCGACGGGTGCCAGTCGCGCGTGTCGCTCTCCCCGATGTACTGGTGCGCCCGCGGCCCCGCCCCCGCGGGCGGCGGCTCGTCGAGCTCCCACCACGTGGACCGCAGCCCCAGCCGCTCGTAGCCGAGCAGCTCGTGCACCGCGACCCCCAGCGGCCGGCCGGTCAAGCGCTCGACGATGCCGCCCAAGAGCACGTACCCGGTGTCCGAGTACCGGTAGCGCTCGCCGGGCGCGCCGACCGGATCGCGCCACTCCACGCAGCGGCGGACCTGCTCGGCGCGGGTCCAGACGTGCTGCGGGTCGGCGTAGATGGCCTCGGCGTAGCGCGGGTCGCCGGAGTGCTCGTCCAGGCCCGAGGTGTGGCTCAGGACGTGGCGCAGGGTGATGGCCCCGAGGTCGAAGCCGTCGCCGGCCAGCAGCTCGCGCTCCTCGGGGGTGAGGTGGGGGCCGAGAGGGTCGTCGAGCGAGAGCCGCCCCTGCTCGGCCAGCCGCAGCACGGCGGCCGCGACGTAGGTCTTGGTGTTGCTGGCGATGCGGAAGGTGTGGGCCGCGGTGAGTGGCTCGCCGCCGTCGCGAGCGGCAAACCCGGCGGCCCCCGTCCAGTCCGGCCCCAGCCGCGGGCAGCAGACCCAGGCGACGACTCCGGGCGCCGACGGGTTCGCGGCCAGGAAACGCGCGAGCGCCGCCTGCAGAGGGTCCGCCGCGAACGACGACGACGCGCACAGCAGGCCGGCGGCCAGGACCAGTCGACGCAACGCGGGGGCCACGGCGCTCCCTACTCCTGCATGAACTCGTAGGCGATCAGCACGCCCGTGTCGTCTTCCATGTTGTGCATGAACTGCACCGCCACGTTGCCCTTCTGGGAGCTGGTCATGCCGCTCTGGGCGCCCATCGACACCAGCTGCGACTCGAAGCCGGCGCCCTTCAGCTGCTCCAGGTACTTGTCCGAGGCGTCGTCCGGGACGCCCTTGTACCAGATGTTGAACTTGCGCATGCCGGCGTCGGTGCCGCTGTGCACGCGCTCGATCGTGCCGTGCTCGAAGCGGGGCACCACGTCGAACATGTCCTCCGGCCACTGCGAGGTCGCGACCATCTTGACCTCGCCGGTCTCGGTCTTGACCGTGATGTCGCCGTCCTTCATGTCCACGTCGGCTTTCTGGCCGGTCGCCTGCTCGAGCATCTCCTCGGTCATCCGCTCGGCCAGCTTCTCGTCCGCCTGCTTCTTGCCGCAACCGGCGAAGGAGGCGATCGCGACGACGAGCGCCAGGCAGACCAGAATCCTGTTCAACATGAACCGCCCCCTTGCTTCGGTGCCGAATTCGCATGGAGATCGTGATCGGGGAATTCTAGGCGGATCCCCACGGGGCTCGCAAGCGATATCGATGGGCTTTTTTCATTTGGACAGGAGCAGGTCCAGCGTCGCGCTCTCCGGCACCTCGTCGTTGTCGAAGTCGAACTCGACCGACGCGCCGCGCAGCGACAGCTTGCCTTCGATCAGGGCGACGTCGAACTCCCAGGAGTAGGGCATCCCCTGCGGCGTCAGGCTCATCAGGTCCTGGCTCAGCTCCCAGTACCCGTACGTGGTGACCGACAGCTCGCCGACGGGGGAGACCACCAGTTCGAAGTCCCCGTCCTCCTGCAGGTCGAGCGTCGCGGTCCCGCCGAAGGCCACGATGTCCACGGTCGTCTCCGGCGGCACGCTCTGGTACTTGCATTCGAGGGCGGTCCACCGGCCGTAGACGTCCTCGATCGGCGGCGCCACGGGATCGTCCCCGCCACAGCCGGCCACGATCGCCAGCGCGATGAACGCGTTCGCCAGTTTCCAGGATCGCATCGCATCCCTCCTCTTGCAGGCCCGATGACGCCACTTTATCACAGTCGCCCCGCCCGGGGGGGCGATCGCGCATTTTGTTTTTACATAATGAGTTGCGCTCCGGTTTCGGCCGGATTCGGCCGGAATCCCCATCGGCCACGTTGCCACCGGGGCCTGTTGGTGATTATGATGCGTGAGCAAATGCCGGCGTGCCCGTCACCCCCGCCGACGCCGGAAGTTCTACCAAGGAGATGAAATCATGCGCAAGCCCTCGATGGTGCTGCTGATCGTTCTGGTCGTGGCGCTGCTGGTCGCGTCCGTCGTCCTGTTCCAGAAGCTCCAGACCAGCAAGGCCGATTTCGCCGTCCTGCAGGCCGACGAGCAGGCGACGACCGAGCGTTACGAGGCAGCCATCGACGAGATCGCCGGCATCCAGGAGAGCCTCGAGGCCATCGACATCGGCGACCAGGGCACCCAGGCCCTCGCCACCGAACTCGAGGCCGAGCAGAGCCTGAGCCAGGATCGCGGCGAAGAGGCCCGCCAGCGCATCGCCCGCATCAAGGAGAGCATCGTCCGCGCCAACGACCGCATCCGCGATCTGGACCAGCAGCTCAAGGAGAGCGGCGTCAAGGTGGCCGGTCTCGAGAAGCTGATCCGCGGCCTGCGCCAGACCGTGGCCGAGAAAGAGGCCGTGATCGTCACGCTGACCGCCCGGGTGGACGAGCTGCAGACCCAGGTGACGGGCCTGACCGCCGAGGTCCAGGCCGGCCAGCAGACGATCCAGACGCAGACCGAGACCATCCAGTCCCAGACCGAGGCGATCGAGGTCTCCCGCGCCCGGCTCAGCACGATCTACTACGTGGTCGGCACCAAGAAGGAGCTGCAGGCGGCGGACCTGATCGAGTCCAAGGGCGGCGTCCTGGGCATCGGCAAGACCATCAAGCCGACCGGTCGCCTCGAGGGGGCCGTCTTCACGTCCCTGGACACCGACCGCGTGACCGTGATCCTGATCCCGGCGACCAAGGCGAAGATCGTCAGCCCGCAGCCGCTCGCCAGCTACGAGCTGCAGCTGGTGGGCGAGCAACTGGAGCTGCGCATCCTGGACACGCACGCGTTCCGGACCGTCAAGCACGTCATCATCATGACGGAGTAGGCGGCGGCGGAAGCGACTCCGAACAATGGCGCGGCCCCTGGTCCCTCAGCGGGACTGGGGGTCGTCCGTTTCCGGGCGCAGGAGGCCGGTGTCGGCGCGTTCGCGCCAGGTGCGCTCCAGCTCGGCGATCTTCGCCGCCGTCAGCGGCGGCGTGCGCTCCCGCACGAACCAGACCTTCCCGTCGTAGAGCAGGTTGGGCAGGTAGCTGTCGACGTAGCCGGCCGGCGGGCGTCGGCTGTGGGCCATCATGTCGATGCCCGAAGGCAGCGGCGTGCGCGCGATCACGTAGTCGTTCAGGCCCAGCACGTCGACGATGTTGACGTGCGGCATCATCCACGAGGGCACCCCGACGCAGGGCAGCCCGATCGTCGCGTAGCGCGACGTCGCCAGGGACATCCCCTGCTCCCGCGTGGGGTAATATCCGAGCTGGGTCTTCCAGAAGATCTTGTGCTCCTGGTGGCGCATGCCCACGTGGTGGGGGATGAGCCAGGCCTGGGCGCGGTCGAACGCCGCCGCGTACCAGCGCACCGGCGCCGGCCAGCTCGGGGCCACGGGCATGCGCAGCACGTGGGTCTGCGCGCGGGTCTGCAGGTCCTTCGTCAGCGCCCAGTGGGTCCACGGCAGGGGCAGCGACAGCAGCAGCACCGCGCCCGCGACGGCCAGCGACACCGTCGGGCCGCGGCCGAGGCGGTTCAGGGACCAGGCCACCGCCAGGAAGATCAGCGGCAGCAGGTGCGAGTAGACCCGGAACTCGAAGTGGTCCCCGCCCACCACGAACGTGTAGTAGGCGAAGTGCAGCAGCAGGGCCGCCCCGCCCGCCCACCGCGGCGCGACCGCCGCAAGGGCGGCCCGGTCCGCGGGCGGCGCCGGCTTCCAGCCGCCGCGGCGCAGGCCGTCGATGGCCGCCCAGACCGCGACGGCCGCCGCGGCCCAGAGGGCGTACTCCAGCGTGAAGCTCCAGAGGTAGCGCGCGCCGCTCTGCGGCCAGGCGCTCGTCACCTTCGCGTAGTAGGTGTTCGGCAGCCACGCGCCGTAAAACGAAAGCCGCCAGGCCTCGTGGGCGACGACGACGGCCAGCGGGGAGAGGCCCGCGAGCAGGAGCCGGCGCGCTCCGCGGCGGCCGACGGCGCCGAAGGCGACCAGCAGCACGGCGGCCGCCGTCACGGCGCAGTAGAGCAGCCCATCGGGCCGGGTCAGCGCCAGCACGGCGGCGGCTGACATGGCCAAGGCCAGCCGTCGCGCGGTGGGGGGAGCCGACATCATCGCCGACGCCCACAGCAGCACCAGGAAGTTGAACATCGCCGTCTCCAGCCCCGAACTGCTCCAGGCCAGGAAGGTGCGGTTCAGCAGCAGGTAGGCGAACATCAGGCCCAGGAACGCCGCCCGCCACGGGCGCAGTCGCTCGCGCCAGTCCAGGTGCAGCAGCATCCGGCCGGCCAGCGTCAGGGTCCCGCACGCGAACAGCAGGGAGATCCAGTTGGCGCTGTCGGGCGGTTCGACGCCGGTCACGCGCCACACCAGGTCCAGCAGGACCGTCCACAGGAAGCTGGTGTACCCCTCGACCGGCAGGAACGGTGGCGCGTTCCAGACGTAGCCGTGCCCGAGGTGGGCGTTGCTGATGTAGCGGAAGGCGATGAAGGCGTCGTCGGTCAAGAACCAGAACAGCCGCCACCCGCCGTACAGTGCCAGGCAGCCGATCGCCGAGGCGACGGCCAGCAGCCGGCGATCCCCGTCGAGTCGGAAGCCAAGTTCGTGACGCATTCGCCCCTCCTGAAGAAACCGCCCGCCAGCCTACCACGTAACAGCATATGCGTCAATGAGATGGCAGCCCGCCCGCCCGGAGGGCCCGATCCGTGCTGCAGATTGCTATCGACATCCATATATCCAAATCTCAACCCGAATACCATCATAACTATTGACAAAATGCCGCTATCAGGATATATATGACCAAGTTCACGGTCGCTCATCGGATCGTCGCCCGCCTTGATGGCGGTGGTCAACACGATGGGCGAGTCTTCACCCCGGTTCGGGGGGCGTCTGCAAGGCTGCCCCGCCACGGATGGCGGGGCAGCCTGGAAGTCGAGCGAGCC
>JAURXS010000313.1 GCA_030654305.1 bacterium
GGCACCGCGAACGAGATCTTCGTCGACGGGTTGAACGGGTTCGGGTAGTTCTGCGACAACGTCAGCACCGACGGCGCGTCGCCCGCGCCCGTCGAGCCGCCGCCGTACACGATCTTCAGACACCACTCGTCCAGCGTGCCGATGTCGCCGCCGGCCATGTCCGCGACCGTCAGCGTCCAGTTGCCGTCCAGGACCTGGCCCGCGAACAGGCCCAGATCCCCCGCCGGGGTCAGCGTGTCCGGATACCATCCGTAGATGTTGTCCGTGCCGCTGCCGGTTTGATTGTGCAGCCGCACCGTCGTGCCCGCCGGAGACCTCAGGTCCACCGTCAGGTCGCCCTGGTAGGTGTGCGTGATGTCCACGAACACCTCGACGCTGGTCACGGTCACGCCCGCGCCCATCGACAGGGGCATCACGCTGGTCACCGTCGCGTAGTCGGCGATCGGCAGCGCCGGCTGCAGGCACTGGTTGAGCTCGCTGACCGAGGTCAGCGTCAGGTTCACGCCCGTCAGCTGCTGGCCCTCGGCCAGCGTCACCGACGTCGAGGCGATGCTCCACGTCAACTTGCTGGCGCGGATCGTGTAGCTGCCGGCGTACAGGCCGGGCAGGCTGTAGTTGCCCGCCGCGTTGGTGTAGGTCGAGCCGCCGTTGGGGATGGCCTCGACCAGCGCGCCCGAGTCGTCGGCCGAGCCCTGCAGGTCGATGTGGCCGCTCACGCTGCCCGCGCCGGACTCCGGCGTCAGCAGCCACAGCACGGTGTTCTCCAGCAGCGGCGCGCGGCCCGCGGCGTTCAGGGCCGCGTAGTTGAAGGTGAAGAACGCGATCTGGCCGCCCGCCGGCGCGGGGTTCGGGTCGTAGCAGATCACGCCGGCGTCGGCCGGGTAGGTCGCCCAGGCGCCCACCTTCACGGCGTCGGCCAGGGGCGCCGCGCCGTCCTGGTCGCCGTAACCGGCGTAGGTGATCGCGATCGGTCCGGCGATCACGTTCGGCACGGACATCACGTGGTGGGCGGGTGCGGCGACGGTCAGCGAACCGCTGCCGTCGTGGTTCCAGTCGTTGGTGTGCATCACGGTCGAGGCGAAGGCCCCGGTGGCGTTGTGCTTGTAGGCCACCTCGCCGCCCTCGAGCAGGAGGTGCCCGCCGGACTGCACGTGCACGATCAGCGCGCTGCGCAGGGTGGCGCTGGCGAGCGGGTTGGTGTTGGCGCCGCTGGCCCAGACGACCAGGTCGTACAGCGGCCAATCCGCCGGCACGGTGGTCGCCGACGGCTGCACGGTCACCCCGTAGCCGAGCGCCTCCAGCTCCGCCGCCATCGCGGTGGTGGAGCGCTCCCCGCCGGGTTCGTAGCCGGCGGCGATCAGCCCGCCCTTCTCGTCGAACTTGTCGGGAGCCTGGCGGGCGACGGTGTCGTCGTCGACGATCAGGATGTCGCCGTTGGTCGGGTCGAGCAGAAAGTCCTTCACGACCGTCGCACCGTCGATCTCGACCGCCACGCTCGCCGGCACGTGGTGCGAGGCGCGCACCGCGACCGTGTACGTGAAGTACGGCAGAGCCGAGGTCGTGAACGCGCCCGAGGCGTCGCTCGCCGTCTCGGTGTACAGGGCGCCGTTGTCGCCGCGGTACACCTTCACGGTGCCCTGCAGGGGCTCGGCGGTCACGGAGTCGGTGATCAGGCCCGTCAGCACGCCCGAGGGCGCCGCGACCATCGCGACGTCGAACGTGTTGGGACCGTAGTTCAGGAACATCGCCTGCTCGAAGTGCAGGTAGCCGAAGAAGTCCACCACGATGGTGTAGTCGTCGACCAGGACGTCTTCGCCCACGTCGTAGTCGCCCGCGGCGTCGGTCGTGGCCGAGAACACCTCGACCATCCCGGCGTCCAGGCCGCGCACGACCGCGCCGACCGCCGGCGAGCCGCCCAGGCTCACGTGGCCCGTCAGTTGGCCGTAGGCCTCGACGACGTCGAAGGTCTCGGTGTACAGGTCGTAGCCGCTCAGCGCGATGATGCCCGTGATCACGCCCGTCTGGGCCGCGGTCAGCGTCAGGCTCGAGGCGCCGGTCGACTGCTCGCTGCCGTTCGGCAGCACCGCGTGCAGCGTGGCGCCGGCTTCGCCGGACGTCGCGTGCAGGGTCCCGGGCAGGTTCAGCGGGAACAGGTCGGTCATGCCGATGTCCGTGGTCACCGTCAGGTCCGGCGACGTCAGGGTCAGGGCGTTGACCGTCAGGGGTTCGCGGAACAGCTCGTACGGATCGGCGGGACGCTTCCCGACGACGTCCACCGTGGGGCCGTACGGGTAGGTGACGCTGATCACGGCCACGCCGGAGGCGTTCGTCGCCACGGCGGCCGACGTGTAGCCCAGGCCCTCGGCCCAGACGTCCAGGCCGACGATCGGGGTGACGCCGTCCTCCTCGTAGACCGTCACGGTCACCGGGGTCGTCACGTTGGCGTCGATGGCCGACGGGACGATCGAGACCACGGCCGGCACGATGACCGGCACGTCGACGATGTAGGGTTCGAGGTTCTGCATCATCACGACCAGGTGCGCCGAACCCGGCGTCAGGAACCCGTTCAGGTCCAGGACCGCCGAGCCGCCTACACCGACCGTGCCGGCGGCCATCAGCACGCCGTTCTGGGTCAGGCCGACGTAGCTGCCGGGCGCCGCGTCGAGGGCGAAGGTCACGGCGTTGGTGAACAGCGTCGGCACGTGGCTGACGGGGTTCGTGCCGGGCACGCCCATGTAGGTCGAGAGCGAGGGGTCGCCCATCAGGTTGTAGATGTTCCAGTAGTAGGTGATGCGGGACGAGCCGGACTGGGACACGGCCAGGTTGCCGGCGAAGTTCAGCGCGTCGTTGGTCACGTACCACTGCGTCATGGCCTCGCCGTGGTCGTGGAACACGCCGTCGTAGGCGCCGATGCCGGTGTGCTCGACCGGCCACGCCGTGCCGTCGATCTCGCTGGAGGCGTGGTAGCCGACGCCCCACCAGTAGTCCTCGTCCCAGTAGGTCGAGTTCGAGGCGCCGATGTAGCCGATGGCGCCCTTGTTCGGGGCGCGGATCATGGTCTCGCCGAAGCACTCGGCGTAGTCGTAGGTCGAGGTCAGGCAGCAGTTGCCGACGGCCATGAAGTACTTGCCGGCGTTGGTCATGCTGTTGACGTTCGCCTGGGTCATCGCGGGGTCGGCCCAGCTGGTCTCGCTGCCGTGCGCCGTGTAGTTGATGTACGACACGCCGTCGTTGCAGGTCTGGACGATCGCCGCCGGGGCGCCGGCGCCGTCGGAGGCCGGGTACAGCCAGGTGTTGCTGGTCAGGCCGTGGGCCGCGTTGAAGTAGTGCTCGGTGCCGTAGTTGATCTGGCCGTTGCCGTAGGTGGGCGCGTAGGAGCCGTCCACGCCGGCGATCATGGTCACCTCGGCCAGATAGCTGGGATCCGGCATGGTGAACTGGTCGTACATCATCGTCTTGTCCAGGATGGCCTGGAGCTGCGAGCTGTTCGTGGCCGAGAAGCGGCCGTAGTACATCTCGGGGTACAGGTCGGCGTCGACCGAGCAGTAGGGGCGGTCGGTCGAGTCGCCGGCTTCGGTGAACGTCGGGCATTCGGCGATGTCGCCGACGAAGATCACGAAGCTCGGCGCCGGCAGTTCGGGCGTGCCGGCGTTGTAGAGGCCGTGCAGGTAGGCCTGGATCGAGGTCGTGGTCGAGCCGACCTGCGGGCTGCCGATCACGCCGACGATCACGTTGAAGCCGCGCTCGGTCTTCCACTGGACGAAGTTCGCGAGCTGGGCCTCGAACATCGCCGGAGTGACGATGACCATCGTCACGACGTCGCGCACGATGTCGGGATTGTCGTCGTGGACCGTCTTGGCGCCGTCGAGCATCCCGTAGATGGGGGCGAAGAACGGGCTGTTGGTGCTGGCGACGCGGTAGTCCTGGGAGGACTTGTCGGCGCCGTCGAAGACCACGCGGAATTCGATCTCGTCGTGGACGACGATCTGGTTGGTGCGGGGCAGGTACTCCACCGGGGAGACCTCGAGGCGGCCCACGCCGTAGGCGCGCAGGACGCCCATGTCGACGACCTTCACCAGTTCCCGGCTCACCTTGTCGGTGTCGTAGGAGGCGCGGTCGTAGACGAAGGGCAGCGCGCTGAGGTCGGCGCTCTTGCTGACGCTGGGCTGGACCGGCATCAGCGGGCTGTCGATGCCGAAATCGGCGAGGTTGAAGGTGCGGCTGGAGACCGACACGACCTCGACGCGCGCGCGCGCGCCGGCGGGCAGGGCGATCAGCCGGTTCATCATGGGCAACTCGGGCGTCCCTTCCACCATCGAGCTGTGGAAACCGGGGATCGCCAGCCGGGTGAAGTCCCCGGCCTTGGTCGCCACATCCAGGGCGGACAGCTCGCCGATCGACACCTGGTAGCTCAGCGCTTCGCCGCGCTGCGCAACCAGTTGCATGGCGTTGGGTCCGTCCTTGACGGGGATGGCGCCGGTCGCACCGAGGGCCGCCGAAGCGACCAGGGCGACGACGGCCGTCGTCAAGAGCATCAACTTCAAACGCATGACTGTGGTCCTTTCCCGAGGGTTACTGCGAGACGTGTCAAGTTAGGACTCGCAACGAATTGAGTGGAAAGGAATCGACCTAATCAATGGCGGGGGATTCATTGTAGCATGACCGAAACTGATCCCAAGCGATAAATGACAATCGATCAGCAAACATCACACGGTAAATCAAGATATGATATATCTCATTTGCGGTGATTTTGGATATCATTTCCCGTAACGTGCGGACGCCCAACGCGTTGACGATCACCTGCCTGTCTTGTAGGATTGTGGACAGTCGGCCCCCGCCAAAAGCTCAACGACGGGATCCTCCATGGCTCCGCGGCGTCGCCCGGCCATCGTCTCGGCATTGCTGCTGACCCTGGTCTGCTGCTGGTCCTGCGGGCGCGAGGCGCCCGTCGGCGAGTTGCGGGTGGTCTCGACGCCCGACGGCGCCGCCGTCCTGATCGACGGCGTCGCGACCGGCGCGACCACCCCCGTTTCGCTGTTGCTGGGCGTCGGCTCGCACCGGGTCGCCGTGTCGCTGGCGGGCCACCTGGTCACCCCGGCGGTCCGCGACGTCCCGGTGACCGCGGGTGAGCTCGCGACGGCCGAGTTCGCGCTGGCCGCCCTGGGCTCCGTGACGGTGACGTCGAACCCGGCCGGCGCCGCGATCCTGGTCGACGGGTCCGACAGCGGGTACACGACGCCGAGCACGTTCGATCTGGTGGTCGGTGAACACGCGCTGGAACTCCGACTGGCCGGCTACGCCGATCCCGCGGGCGGCCGCCTGGTGGACGTGCTGGCCGCCGCCAACCCCGGTCTCGACGTGACGCTGCTGCCCGCCGGCGGCCTGGAGGTCGTCTCGACCCCGGCCGGCGCCGACATCTACCTGGACGGCTCCCCCACCGGCCGGCTCACCCCCTGGCTCTTCAACCTGCCCGCCGGCGACCACGTCGTGACCGTGGCGCGCGAGCAGTTCCTGGTCGAGCCCGAGCAGGTCGTGGCTACCGTGGCCGTCGGCGACACCATCACCGCCGGATTCGCGCTCACCCCCGTCGGCGACACCGGCACGCTGGCGGTGACCTCGCTGCCGCCGGGCGCCGCGGTTTGGCTGGACGGCGAGCCGACCGGCGAGGTCACCCCCTGCTCGTTCACGCGCCCGGCGGCGGTCGTCGAGGTCGCGGTCGCCCTGGCCGGGTTCCGCGCGCCGGTCCCGCTGGTGCGGACCGTCACGGCCGGCGGCTCGGCCGCCGCCGACTTCACGCTGGCCGCCCGCAAGGTGGTGCTGTTCGAGACGGCCTCCGGCGTCAACTGCGAGGGCTGTCCGGCCATGAACGGCATGCTGAACAACCTCGAGGTCATCGGCGGCTACGGGCACGACCGTGTCGTGAGCATCAAGTACAGCGAGCCCATCGGCGGTTACGACCCGCACTACGCCGCCAACCCCGCCGACAACATGGGCCGGTTGTCCTTCTACCAGGCCAGCACGGCCTGGGACTGGGCCTGCCCCTCGCTCTTCTTCGAGGGCGACCTGGTCGTCGAGCCCCACGGCTACCCCGGCTACGGGGAGATGGTGGGGCTGCTCGACGCGGCTCTGGCGGAGGATCCGGGCTTCGCCGTGGTGGTCGAGGTGGCCGACTTCCACGCGGCCAGCCTCGAGGTGACCGTCACCGTGACGGCCGCGCGCGCGGTGTCCTCCACGCAGCCGCAGCTCCACCTGGTGATCGTGGAGAACCCCGTGGTCTACGCGACGCCGCCGGGCAGCTACGGCGAGACGGTCTTCCACTGGATCATGCGCGAGTTCACGACGCTCCCGACCGCGCCGCTGCCGTTGGCGGCCGGCGAGTCGCGCACCTACCAGGCTTCGATCCCCTTCGTCCCGGGCTGGGTCGCCGCCAATCTGGCCGCGATCGCCTTCGTCCAGGACGAAACCACGCTGGAGATCCTGCAGGCCGGCGCGGCCTTCGACCCGCCGGCGCCGCGGCGAACGCCCGCCGGGAGGAACCGCCCTTGAAACGCACCACGGCCGCCATCGCCCTGATCACCCTGGCCGCGGCCACCGTCGCCGCCGCCCACCCGATCCCGCGCACGGTCCTGCTGGAGACGTTCACCAACGTCAGCTGCGCCGGCTGCGCGACCGCCAACCCCGTCACGGCCCAGGCCATGGCCGGCCACGGGCGGCACGAGCTGCTCAACGTGCAGCACCACGTCGAATGGCCGCAGCCCGCCGACCCCTTCTACCTCGCGGCGCCCGCGGAGATCGCGGCCCGCGTCCAGGCCTACGGCATCCAGAACGTGCCGGAGCTGTTCACCTGCGGCGCGAACGCGCCGACGCCCGGGGACGCCGCGGCGTTGGACGCCGCCGTGGACGCGGCGCGCGACCGGCTGTCCCCCCTGCGCGTGGTCGTGGCCTCGCAGTGGAACGGCGCCACCCAGGTGACGGCCGTCGTGGGCGTCAAGGCCGTGGCCGCGCCGCCCGTCGGCGTCCTGAAGCTGCGCGTGGCCGTGGTCGACGAGCTGGAGACGTTCGCCTCGCCGCCCGGCGACAACGGCGAGACCGCGTTCCACTGGTCGCTGCGCGACCTGGCCCCGACCGACGCCGGGACCTCCTTCACCATCCAGACCGGCGACTCGCTGGTCTTCCAATTCCCCGTCGCCGTCGCGCCGGCGTGGTACGACACCGACCTGCACCTGGTCGCCTGGGTCCAGGACGACGCCACCCGGGAGGTCCTGCAGGCCGGCAGCGACCTGCCGCGCAGCGACTACGCCGCGGCCTACTATTCCGACCGCTACGCCGCCGTCTCCCCGACCGGCACGCTGATCCGCATGGAAGGCTGGCTCGAGAATCTCGGCCTGCAGCCCGACACCTACGACATCCACCTGGACGCCGCGACGCCGGGCTGGTCGGTCTCGGCCTGCGTGGGCAGCACCTGCTACCCGCCCTGGGTGACGGACGTCGTCGCCACGATGGCCGCGGGAACCGAGCAGCACGTCGGCGTGAACGTGCTGCCCTCGACCGCCGGCGCGACGGGGAACGTCACCGTCACCGTCACCAGCCGCGGCGACGCCGCCATCGCCTTCACCCGCACGTTCCGCGTGATCACCCCGGGCGCGACGGTCCTGGTCGTCGACGGCGATCCGGCGCACCCCTACCTGCCCTACTTCACGGCCGCCGTCGGGACCGCCGGCCGCACCTGGACGGACTGGGATCGCGTCGCGTTCGGTTTGCCCTCGGCCGCCGACCTGTCCTGGTTCGACGTCGTGGTCTGGAACGCCGGCCTCGCCGTGCCCGCCCTGCCGGCCGGCGACCGCGACCTGCTGGAAGCCCGCCTCGACGCCGGCGGCGAGTTGCTGCTCTCGGGGCAGGACCTCGCCTTCGGCCTCTGCGATCCCGGCAGCCCCGACGGCGGTCCGCAAGCGCTGGCGTGGTACGAGGCGGCCACCGGCGCCTCCTTCGTCGCCGACGACTCGTACGACACCTCCCTGACCGGGGTCGCCGGCGACCCGATCGGCGACGGCCTGGCCTTCGCCATCGCCGGCGGGGACGGCGCCGACAACCAGGACTACCCGGACGAGTTGGCTGCGGCGCCGAACGCCCGCGCCTGCCTGCTCTACGCGCCCGGCCGGGCCGCCGCCGTGCGCTTCGGGCGCGACGGCGCCCGCATCGTCACCCTGGGCTTCGGCTTTGAGGGCGTGGCCACCGCCGCCCAGCGCGCCGCGCTGATGGACCGGATCCTGGACTGGCTGCAGGACACGACGGTCGCCGCCCCGGCGACCCCGCTCACCGCGGCCATCGCGGCGGCGGACGCCCATCCGAACCCCTTCAACCCGTCCACGACGCTGCGCTTCACGCTGGGCGGGGACGCGCCCGCCGTGCCGGTGTCGGTCGACATCCACGACGTGGAGGGCCGCCGAGTGCGCGCGCTCTGGCGGGGTCCCCTGGCGCCCGGCGACCGCACCCTGACCTGGGACGGCACGGACGACCGCGGTGCGCCGGTCGCCGGCGGCCTGTACCTGGCCGTGGTGCGGACGGACGAGGCGACGGCCACGATCAAGCTGACGCTCGTGAAATGATATCGCCGGGCCGCCCCCTCGGGAGCGGCCCCCGCACGACGAAGGGACCCTGCGACATGGCCCTGCACCTCCGGTTGCCGCTCCGGCCGGCGCGACTGCTGCCGGCCGTCCTGCTGTCGGCGCTGCTGACGGCCGCCGGCGCGCGCGGCGCCGAGCGCGCCGTCCCCGACTGGACCCTGAACGACTTGCAGGGCCGGCCCGTGAGCTTCCACGAAGCCCTCGACCGCGGGCCCGTGCTGGTCTCCTTCTGGGCCCTGTGGTGCGGTCCCTGCCTGAAGGAGCTGGGCCACCTGTCGCAGCTCGCCGCCGACACGCGCGGCGAGCTGACCGTCCTGGCGGTGAACGTCGACTCGCCGCGCAGCGTGCACAAGGTGGCCCCCTGGGTGGCGGCCCAGGGCTACGACGACCTGGTCGTCGTGCTGGACACCGCCGGGGACGTCCAGCGCCTGATGCAGGTCGGCGGCACCATGCCGCTACTGCTGCTCCACGACGCGACCGGTCGCGAGGTCTACCGCCACACGGGCTACCGCGGGGGCGACGAGCTGCTCCTGCGGGCCGAGGTGTCGCGCCTGCTGGCGCCGGACGCCGCCGGCGCCGAGGTCTGCGAGCACACGGCCCCCGACGGCGACGACACCGGCGCCGATGCCGGCGCGACCCGGATCGCCGACCGCCTGGAGTACTCCTACAGCACCGAGACGCAGCGCGAGATCGCCGAGAACTGGCTCGACGTGATCCACTCGCGCGGCCGGTTCTCCGTCGGCGCGCTGCTGGACGCCCGCCAGCCCGCCGAAGAGGGCGACCGCGGCAACGAGCTGCGCCACCGTTTCGCGCAGTACCGCGGGCGCGTCGTCGAGGCGCGGGCCGGGCACTTCTACGGCATGTTCGGGCGCGGGCTGCTGTTCGCCGCCCACGAGGACCGCACGCTGCGCACCGACACGGCGCTGGACGGCCTGCTGGTCCGCGCGCGCGGCGAGCGCTGGCGCGCCGCCGCCTTCACCGGCGCCCCGCGCGCGCTGGACCTGGACGTGCGCGGGCTCGACGTCGAGGCCGACCCGTTCGCGGGCATCGGTCTGGGCGGCACGGTGCTGACCTGGTCGGGACCGGCGACCCCGGTGCGCGAGGGCGCCCTGCTGCGCGACTACGCCCTGTCCGGGCGCGCCTCGCTCGCGCGCGCCGGCGGCAATATCTACGCGGAGTTCGGGGCCAAGCGCGCCTGGGTCGACGACGGGACCGGCTCCTGGCGGGAGGACTGGGGGCACGGCCTGTACGCGGGCGCCGCCGCCGCGACCGGACCGCTGGGCCTGTCGTGCGAGGTCATGGACTTCGAGCGCTTCACCGTGCTCGACCAGGCGGACGGGCGCACGTCGCTGAACAACCCGCCGTCGCTGACGCGCGAGCACCTCTACACGCTGCTGAACCGCAACCCCTACCTGCGCGACGCCGACGACGAACGCGGCTGGCAGGCCGAAGCCAGCTGGACCGGCCCCGCCGGTTGGAGCGCCCTCGCCAACGCCAGCCGCCTCGAGAGCCAGGCGGGCGTGCGCCACTTCCGCGAGCGCTACCTCCAGGTCCAGCGGGAGTCGTGGGGGCCGTTCCTCGTGCGCGCCGGGCTCGACCTGCGCGACGTCCGCAGCAAGGGCCTGCAACGCGACGAGACCTTCACCACACTGGTCGCCGAGACGGTCTGGCACGCCACGGACCGCGACTCCTGGTCGCTGAAGGCGGAGCACCAGCACGCCGAGGACAGCGGCACCGCCTCCGGCGGCCTGGGCGCCTACGACCGGCAGTTCTTCACGTTGGAGTTCGCGCGCTCGCCGCGCTGGACGCTGACCGCCATGCTCGAGACGAACAACAAGTACGCCGCCCAGCGCGAGTTCCTGGAGGAGGCCGGCCCCTACCCCGCCGCGCAGGTGGGCTGGGCGCCGACCGAGGGTTCCCTGGTGACGCTGTGGGCCGGGGAGCGGCTGGGCGGGTACGTCTGCGCGGGAGGGGTCTGCAAGTACGAGCCGGCCTTCTCGGGCGTCGAGCTGTACGCCACGTTCCGGCTCGACCCCGACGGCGGGCGCTAGGGCCGACGGCGCCTGGCCAGGTACAGTTCGAACAGGCCCAGCACGACGACCAGGACCGACGCCGACACGAACATGCGCAGCCCCGGGCCCGGCTTCACCGACGCCACGTCGAACAGGCCCAGGAAGCTGACGCTCGCACCCTGGATCATCCGGAAGGCGGCGCCCGCCACGAAGCACATCACCACGCCGGTGAGCAGGTGCACGACGGCGGCGATGTCGCGGCGGTTGGTCCGGGTGGCGACCGTGACCGAGGCGGCCACCATGCCGGCCAGCGTGACCGCCAGCAGCATGGCCGCGCCGGGACTGCGCGAGATCCGCCAGACCGCGAAGGCCCGGCCGCTCGCCCAGGGCAGGGTCAGGGAGTAGGTCGCCAGCAGGAACGACGGGATCAGGCCGAGCAGCGGCAGCAGCGCGACCTGCCGGCGAGTGGCGCGACCGACCCTGGCCGCTCCCCTGACGAGACGCTCACGCATGGCTCGACCTCACGTTGCCGCCTTTGCCTTCACCGTCGGAACGGGGTCCCGCACCACGACCGTCCCGGCGATCCGGTCATGGATCGTCTGGCGGTTGGGATGCCAGGCCGCCTCGAGGAAACCCAGCATGGCCGTCGCCGCGCTGGCGCTGTAGCCGCCGGCGCGGCCGAAGCAGTCCCACCACGACAGCGGGCGCCCGTCCAGGCGCACCACCCGGGTGCGCGCGACCAGCTTCCCCGCCGTGCGCCCGCGGCCCAGGCGCGTCGCCGCCGTGAACCAGGCGACGAACAGGAAGCCCACGTTGTACAGGTTCGCCATGCCGCCCATCAGGGCGTCGGTGCCGAGCTGGAGCCGTCGGCCCTCGGGCGTGGCGACGATCTTCGAGGCGCCGCCGACGACCGTCAAGTTCGTGTCGTCATCTTCGGGGTTCAGGTGCGTCCACAGCGCGGTGGGTCCGCCCGCGTCCAGGACGGCCCGCGCCTCGTCGTCCAGCAGGCCGGGGTCCCGCGCGACCATGATCGCCAGGAACCGCCCCCCGGCTTCGGCATAGCGCGCGGGGCGCTCGGCCTCCGGCGCGGCGCGGGCCGCCCACAGGTCGGCGAACAGGCGCCCGTCGCTGCGATGGAAGCTCAGCGCCGTCAACCCGACGAACAGCACGACGATCAGGGCGCCGACCAACGCCAAGTCGATGACGAAGGCCGCCGCGCGCCGCCGGAACGAGGCCAGGGGCCT
>JAURXS010000314.1 GCA_030654305.1 bacterium
CACATCGAGCGGCGCCTCCGCCGTCATGCCCACATCGGCCACGCTGCGCTCGTCCACGATCTGGATCGTGCCAGGTGGCAGCAGGCGCTCGGGCTGCAGCTTCTCGCAGCCCAGGCTGAGCACCATGACCTCGCCACCGAAGTTGGGGTTGCTCGAGATGTTGCGCAGCGTGCGGATGGGGATGACCGCGTCGGGCGCGTCGATCGCCACGCCGCAGCCGTAGGTGTGCTCCAGACCGACCACGCCGTCCACGTTCGGGTACAGCGGCAGCAACTCGGTTCGGATGCGTTCGACCGCGAAGTCGAGCACGCCGGCCACGCACTGCACGGTGGTGGTGATGGCCAGCAGGTTGCGGGTGCCCACGCTGCCGTCGGTGTTGCGGTAGCCCTGGAAGCTGTGGCCTTCCAGCGGGGGCAGCTCGGCCGGCGGATTGGACGCCGGCAGGCCTTCGAGCGAACGCGCCGCTGGCATCACCAGCCGCTGCTCGTTGACCCAGCCGCCTGCCGGAATGTCTACCGCCGTGTGGCCGATGACCACGTTGTAGCGCCGCACGGCGCTGCCCGCGGGCAGGTCCACCAGCGCCACCTTGTGACCCTGGGGAACAGCCTCCACCAGCTCCGGCCCGCCGGCCAGCGCGGCGCCGGGTTTGAGGCCGCCGTCGTTGACCACGATGGCCACGTTGTCGGCCGGGTGCATGCGGATACCGCGCGGTGCGGACGGAGCAGATGTGTTCATGACAACGTTGCGAAAGAGGGGGAGCCAACGCCCAGGGCGCCGCGGAACCGGCTTTGCCGGGCCGCCAGCGCCGCCCCCTTGAGGGGGTCGCGCGCAGCGCGGCGGGGGTGGGCCAAGTCAATCCGCTTTGATGTTCCGGCTCGTGATCAGTTTCTGCCAGCGCGCGTATTCCGACGCCTGGAAGGCCGCGAACTGCTCGGGCGTGTTGAGCACCACCTCGAAGCCCAGCTCCAGCAGCTTCGGCGTCACGGCGGGGTCGTTGATGCTCGCG
>JAURXS010000315.1 GCA_030654305.1 bacterium
AACGTGTGCGGGGTGAGAATGGTCCGATGACCACCTCGACCTCCTCCTTCATCTCCGACGCCGACCGCACCCCGATCGTGACCTACACCTGGGCCGACGTGGACGGCCCGCCCACCGGCGTGGTGCAGATCGCCCACGGGCTGGCCGAACACGGTGAGCGCTACGACCGCTTTGCCCGGGCGCTCAACGCGGCCGGCTTCGTGGTCCACGCGGTGGACCACCGCGGCCATGGGCGCACCGCCAACGGGCGGCTGGGCGACTTCGGCGCCGCCGGGTTCGGCGGCCTGATCGCCGATGTCGCCCAGTTCGGCGCCGCGCTGCGCGCGCAACACGGTGGCCTGCCGGTGTTTCTGTTCGCGCATTCGATGGGGTCGTTTGCCGCGCAGGCGGCCCTGCTCGACCACTCGCGGACCTGGTCGGGTGTGGTGCTGTCCGGCTCGACCGCGCTGGACGCGTTCGGCGCGGCCATGGCCAACGCGCCCGCGGACGCACCCGCCGGGCTCGAAGCGTTCAACGCGGGCTTCGAGCACCGCACGGGCTACGAGTGGCTGTCGCGCGACCCCGCCGAGGTGGACGCCTACGTGGCAAACCCCTGGTGTGGCTGGGACGTGCCGGCCGATGTGATCCCCGCCTTGTTCGAGCCCGCGCCCCGGGTGGCCGACCCGGCGCTGCTGGCCGGCATCCGCCGCGACCTGCCGGTGCTGATCGCCTCCGGCGACGCCGACCCGCTGGCCGGCGGCGGCGCGCTGATCCAGCTGCTGGGCCAGCGCTACCGCGAGGCGGGCCTGGCCGACGTGACGGTGAAGCTGTACCCCGGCGCCCGCCACGAGATCCTGAACGAGAGCAACCGCGACGAGGTGACCGCCGACATCGTGGCCTGGCTGCGCGCTCACGCGGCGTAGTGGCGTCCTAGACCGTCGGCACCGTGCCGCCGTCGATCAGGTGCTCCGATCCCGAGATGGAGCCCGCGCGCGGTGACACCAGGAAGGTGATCGGATCGGCCACCTCTTCCGGCCTGGCCGGTCGTCCGAGCGGGATGCCTCCCAGCGACTGCATGATGATCCGCTGGCCGCCTTCGTAGTCCGTCCCGGCCTGGCGGGCCAGCCGCTCGGCCAGCGCCACCGAGGCTTCCGTCTCGATCCAGCCGGGCGCGACGCTCAGCACGCGAACGCCCTTGGGCGTCACCTCTTTCGACAGCGCCTTGCTGTAGGTGGACAGGGCCGCCTTGGCCGCGGCGTAGGCGGTCGTCGATTCCGGCAAGGGCAGCAGGCGCTGGATCGAGCTGACATGAACGATGACGCCGGAACCCCGGGCCAGCATGGCGGGCAGCAGCGCACGGTCGAGCCGCACGGCCGGCATCAGGTTCTGGTTCAGTTCGTTGAACCAGTGCGCATCGTCGAGGGCTGCGAAGCCGCCGCCCGGCGCACTGGAGCCACCCAGCACGTTGACCAGGATGTCCACGCCGCCCCATAGGCTGAGCACCGACTGCGCCACGTCCGCCACGCCTTGCGCCGTGGTGAGATCGGCTGCGATGTAGGTCACGGCGTCGATGGCCGTTGCGGGCAGCGAACGCACCGTGGTCTTCACCTGCTCGCCCGCCGCGTGCAGACCGCGCACCACGGCGGCGCCCACGCCCTTGGTTCCGCCCGAGA
>JAURXS010000316.1 GCA_030654305.1 bacterium
TCCCACCGCTTCGGACCCCGGAACACCCCCATCTGCGGCAGCCCGCCCGCGGGAGGACGTCATGGCCCAGACCGTCATCGAGAAGATCACGCAGGCCCACGCCGTGGATCTGGCCCGGGGTGCCGAGCTGCACGCCGGCGATTTCGTCACGCTGATCCCCGACCACGTGATGACCCATGACAATACCTCGGCGGTGCTGCAGAAGTTCGAGAAGCTGGGCGTCGGCAAGGTGCACGACGCGCGCCAGCCGGTCTTCGCCCTGGACCACGACATCCAGAACCGCAGCGACGGCAACCTGGCGAAGTACGCCAAGATCGAGGCCTTCGCGCGCGCGCAGGACATCGACTTCTACCCCGCCGGCACCGGCATCGGCCACCAGGTGATGATCGAGAACGGTTACGTGCAGCCGGGCGGCTTCTGCGTGGCCAGCGACAGCCACTCGAACATGTACGGCGCCGTGGGCGCGGTCGGCACGCCGGTGGTGCGCACCGACGCCGCCTGCCTGTGGGCCACCGGGCGCTTCTGGTGGCAGATCCCGCGCACGGTCAAGGTCGTGCTCGAGGGCGAGCTGCGCACCGGGGTGACGGGCAAGGACGTGATCCTGACGCTCTGCGGCCAGTACAACCGCGACGAGGTCCTCAATGCCGCCATCGAGTTCGCGGGGCCGGGCGTGGCGAGCCTGAGCATGGACGCGCGCATGACCATCGCCAACATGACCACCGAGTGGGGCGCCCTGGTCGGCTGGTTCCCCTGCGACGACATCACGATCGACTTCCTGGAGAAGCGCCAGGCCATCCTGGCGGTGCAGGGCATCGACGACCGCATCGACGACGCCCGCCTCAACCTGTGGAAGCGCCACCCCCTGACCTCCGACCGCGACGCGGTCTACGCAGGCGTGATCACGCTGGACCTGTCGCTGGTCGCGCCGCACGTGGCCGGGCCGGACACCGTGCAGAAGAGCGCGCCCCTGTCCGACCTGATGGCCCGCGACATCAAGATCCACAAGGCCTACCTGCTGTCCTGCGTCAACTCGCGGTTGGAGGACCTCAAGGCCGCCGCCGACGTCATGCTGGGCCACAAGGTGGCCCCGGGCGTCGACTTCTACATCGCCGCGGCCAGCCAGTTCGTGGAGAACCAGGCCAAGCAGCTCGGCATCTGGCAGGCGCTGCTGGACACCGGGGCCAAGGCGCTGCCGCCCAGCTGCGGCCCCTGCATCGGGCTGGGCACGGGCCTGCTCGAGGCCGGCGAGGTCGGCATCTCGGCCACCAACCGCAACTTCAAGGGCCGGATGGGCTCGCGCGACGCGCAGTGCTACCTGGCCAGCCCGGCGGTCGTGGCTGCGTCGCCGATCGCGGGGAAGCTCGCCGGGCCCGAAGGGTTCGCCGCGGCGCTGCCGCCGTACGCCTTCGTGGCGGGGGGCAAGGGGCATGCGGCCGGCGCGGTGGAGATCCTCGACGGGTTCCCGGCCATCGTCGAAGGGCGCGCGCTGTTCCTGCCGCAGGACAACCTGAACACCGACGGCATCTACGGGAAGGACTACACCTACCGCGAGGACATGACGCCGCAGGACATGGCGCGCGTGGTGATGGAGAACTACGACCCGGCGTTCGCGGGGATGGTGCGGGCCGGGGACCTCGTGGTCGGGGGGTA
>JAURXS010000317.1 GCA_030654305.1 bacterium
GGCGAGCACGAGCTGCCGCTCATCGGGAGCGGCGACTGGAACGACGGCATGAACCTGGTGGGGGTGCAGGGCAGGGGCGAGAGCGTCTGGCTGGGCTTCTTCCTGCAGGAGGTGCTGACGCGGTTCGCCGAGGTCGCCGACCGGCACGGCGACGGCGCCTTCGCCGAGCGCTGCCGGCGGGAGGCCGCCCGGACGCGGCAGAACGTTGAAGCGAACGGCTGGGACGGCGCGTGGTATCGCCGGGCGTACTTCGACGACGGCACGCCCCTGGGATCCGCCGGCAACCCCGAGTGCCGGATCGACTCGATCGTCCAGAGCTGGTCGGCGCTCGCCCCGGGCGGCGACGCCGCGCGCTCAAGCGAGGCGATGGCGGCGGTGGACCAGCGTCTCGTCCGCCGCGGCGACGGCCTGGTCCAGCTGCTGGACCCGCCGTTCGCGGTCTCGTCCCTCGAACCCGGCTACATCAAGGGCTACCCGCCGGGAGTGCGGGAGAACGGCGGCCAGTACACCCACGCGGCGATCTGGGCGGCGATGGCGTTCGCCGCCCTGGGCGACCGGCGGTGCGCCTGGGATCTCGCGTCCATGATCAACCCCGTGAACCACGCCGCCACGCCGCAGGACGCGGCCGTCTACAAGGTGGAACCGTACGTGGTCGCCGCCGACGTCTACGCCGTCCCGCCGCACACCGGCCGCGGCGGCTGGACGTGGTACACGGGCTCGGCCGGCTGGATGTACCGGCTGCTGACCGAGTCGCTCCTGGGCCTGAACCTGGAAGCGAACAGGCTGCGCTTCGCGCCCTGCCTGCCCGCGGCGTGGGAGTCCTACCGGGTGCACTACCGGTTCCGGGAAACCGTCTACCACATCGAGATCCGGCAGGTCGCCGGCGGTGGCGGCGGGACGCGCGTGGCGCTGGAGGGCGCCGTCCTGGATGGCGACTCGTTGCCGCTCATCGACGACCGGCGTGAGCACGACGTCGTGGTGACGGTCGCGGCGCCGGCGGCGTAGCGGGCGGCGCGCTCAGTCCGCTTCGGAACCGTCGCCCGCCGCCTTGCGGGTGTCACGGCCCACGCCCCAGCTCCGGAGCTTCCTGGACAGCGTCGCCGAGCCGATGTCGAGCTGCTTGGCGGTGCGGGTCTGGTTGCCCTCGTTGAGGTCGAGCACCGCCAGGATGTAGTCCTTCTCGATCTCCTCGAGCGCCCGCACCGGCCCCGTCACCGACGGGATCGGGACCGCCTGCCGGACCTCCTCGGGCAGGTCGTCGTACCCGACGAGGTTCGTGCTGCCGAGCGCGACGGCGCGCTCGATGGCGTTCTCCAGCTCGCGCACGTTGCCGGGCCAGTCGTACCTCAGCAGCTGGTCGGCGGCGCGCGGGACGAACCCGGTGACGGGCCGCTTCATCCGCTTGGCCGCCTCGGCCAGCAGGATCCTCGCCAGCGGCAGGATGTCCTCGCGCCGGTCCCGCAGCGACGGCACGTGCAACTGCACGACGTTCAACCGGTAGTAGAGGTCCTTGCGGAAGCGGCCCTCGGCGATGTCCGCCGCGAGCTCGCGGTTCGTCGCGGCGATCACCCGCACGTTCACGGGCCGGCTCTTGTTCTCGCCGACGCGGCGGATCTCGCGTTCCTGGAGGACCCGCAGCAGCTTGACCTGCATGCCGGGCGAGACGTCGCCGATCTCGTCGAGCAGCAGGGTGCCGCCGTTGGCCGCCTCGAACAGGCCCGGCCGCTCCTGGACGGCTCCCGTGAAGGACCCGCGCGCGTGCCCGAACAGCTCGCTCTCGAGCAGCGACTCGGTGATGGCGCCGCAGTTGACGGCGATGAACGGGCGGGACGCGCGGGTGGACTGCTCGTGCACCAGCTGCGAGATCAGCTCCTTGCCCGTCCCGCTCTCGCCCGTGATCAGGACGGTGGAGTCCACCAGCGCGATGCGCCGGGCGAGATCGACGACCCGGCGCATGGCGGGGCTGCGGGCGATGATCCCGAGCGGATCCAGCGCGTCCGGCGCCACGCGGGCGAGCACGCGCTTCTTCACGCGGAGCTTGCGCTCGGTCTCCTTGAGATCCTCGGTGATCAGGTGCAGCGAGGGCTCGAGCCACTCCTTGAGGTTCTCGACGTGGTAGAAGCGGAGCTCGTCGGACCGCTCGTCGCCCCACTCCTCGAGCGTGCGCGCGAGGAAGTGGCACACCGCGTCGCCGCGGCCCACGCAGCGCTCTTCCAGGACGTAGATCTCCTTGTCCATCGACCGGCTCAGGTACCCGCTCATGATGCCGCAGATGGTCCAGCAGACCGGGGTGTCGCTCTTGCCCAGGTGGGCGAGGTGCTGCTCCGCCTCGTACGAGCCGACGACCGTGAGGCCGTCCTTCGTCAGCGAACCAGGCGTGCCCGCGCCCATGTGGTACATGCCGCCGAGCATGTGGATGCGGCCGCAGGCCTCCTGCCAGTCGGTCTCGCTCTCCCACTGGAACAGTTCCTGGGTCGCCGTGGCCATGCGCCAGCCCTGGACGTAGCCGAACCGGGTCAGGACGGCGCGCGCGGTGCTGGCGCCGAAGTGGTCGATCAGCTCCTTGGACAGGTTCCCCTTCGCCGTGGCGTCGAAGATGAGCGCGCGCTGGTTCGCGAAACGGACCAAACCGCCCTCGGAATCGAACTCTACCAGTTCGCTGATCTTGAGATCCTCGACGCGCATGCGCCACCTCCCTTTTGATCGAGTTTACCTCGTTATGATGGACCCGGCAAGCACCAGATTCTGCGAGAACCCTTGCCCCTTAATCAGTTAGGCGCGGCACGAAAGTGGCTTGGGCCGTGGGTGCCCCTCCGAAGGAGGACTCCGTGGAGCATGACATTGGGAAGATGGAGTCACAACTCGAACACTGGCGCCTGAAGATCGAGCGGCTCGCCGACGAGAAGCAGAGGGTCGGAGCTCCGGTGGGTTTCTACACCCTCATGCACATC
>JAURXS010000318.1 GCA_030654305.1 bacterium
AGCGCGCCGGTCGAGGTCGCGCCGCTGACGCTCCAGGTGCGGGACGGGTTGGTGACGCCGGCCGTCCAGCCGGCGGGGATCACGCCGTCCTCGAAGCCCTCGAACAGCGAACGGCTGCCGAGCAGGGGCGAGCGGCTGGAATACGCCGGCCCGTGCGTGCGGTTCATGTCCAGGAAGCTCTTCAGGTCGAGACGCTGGTCCTTGCTCTCCTGCCCGGCGATCGCCGTGGCGGCGGTCAGGCAGACCAGCAGGACCGTCAGGGTCGTTGTCCATTTCCTCATGGATACCTCCTCGTCGCAAGTCGCCGATGCCCGCGCTGCGGGACGAGGAGGACATGCAAGATTTCAGCCGGAATGACGGATCGGCGGGGAAAAATGCGCCGGCCGGTGCGGCCGCGGCGGCGTTCCCCGGGAGGGAGGGTCGTTCCCCATGCTTCCCGATCGTGCCGCGGGGGGGGCGGGGGGCGCGGGGAGGCGCCCCCTGGGAGGCCCGGGACGGGGGATGCAGGACGCGAATGTCGGTCAGGAATCGGCCGGATTGTGCCGGGTCCGGCGCCAGGCCCCGCCGAGCAGGACGCCGGCCGCCCCGACCAGGGGGATCGCGTAGCGATACCAGGCCGGCTGGACGGCGTAGGAGGCGGCCTCGAACACGCCCAGCTCGGCGATCGGCTTCTCGAGCGGCGGGCGCACCGGCGCCGGTCCGAAGGCCGACAGCCCGCCGAGCACGAGCACGACGCCCGCCAGGAGCGGCACCGCGTGCGGCGAGAACCGCGCGGCGACACGCCCGCCGAACCCGGCGCAGACCAGGCCGATCACGACGCTCAGCAGCGACCAGCCCGTCGAGGTGTCCAGCGATCCCTCGCGGAAGGCGAACCCGGGGCCGGTCGCCAGCCAGGCCAGACTCATCAGAATGACGACCATACCCGCCAGAACGAGGTACCCCAGGACGAGACCGGCGGCGGCGCGCAGCATGACGACCTCCCCCGCCGCCCGCGCGGGGCGGCGACCCGGCCAGCATAGACGGTCCGCCCCCGCGCGGGCCAGCCCGAATTGCGAACTAGGCCGCCGGCCCCGGCCGTGCGATCCTGCGGATCTGACCGGGAGGCAACCGCATGCGCGTCCACGAGATCGTCACCGAGCAATTCGTGCCGCGGCCGCGCGCGGAGGTCTTCGGCTTCTTCGCCGAGCCGGAGAACCTGGCGCGCATCACCCCTCCCTGGCTCGGCTTCCGCATCCTGACCCCCTCGCCGATCGCCATGAAGGAGGGGGCGCTCATCGACTACGTCGTGCGGCTGGGCCCGCTGCCGACGCGCTGGCGCACGCTGATCACCCGCTACGAGCCGCCCGCCCTGTTCGTGGACGAGCAACTCGCCGGGCCCTACAGCTTCTGGCACCACACCCACACCTTCGCCGAACGCGACGGGGGCACGCTGATCGGCGACCACGTGCGCTACGGGCTGCCTTTCGGGCCGCTGGGCGAGCTCGTGCACGGCCTGGCGATCCACCGGCAGCTGCGGGCCATCTTCGCGCACCGCCGGCGCGTGCTCGATGAACTCTATCCGGGAGGCGCCTCGTGACGGAGCACGATCACGACAGGATCCGCGTCGGCGTCAGCTCCTGCCTGCTGGGCCGGAAGGTGCGCTTCGACGCCGGCCACAAGCACGACCGCTACCTCACCGACGAGTTGGGCCGCTGGCTGGAGCTGGTGCCGGTCTGCCCGGAGGCCGAGGTCGGCATGGGCATCCCCCGCGAGTCGGTCCACCTGACGGGCGACGCCGCGGCGCCGCGCATGGTCGGCAGCCGCAGCGGCGAGGACTGGACCGAGC
>JAURXS010000319.1 GCA_030654305.1 bacterium
CATTGACGAAGCCTTTGCCCGCAAGAGCAGCGAGCGCGAGAAGGCGTCCACGGCACTCAATGCCCACGACCAGCGCGTGCTGGAGGCGTCGCAAGCGGTGGATGCCGCCAGCGCGAGCGGCGACGCCCAGCAGATTCGCACCGCCATGGCGGCGCTGGAAGCCGCCTTGCGTGGTCAGGCGGAGGCAGCGGCTGAACCTGCTCGTGGCGGGTCGAATGCCGTTGCCACGCCTGCCGAGGCCGGCGCCACGGACGTGAAGGCAGAAGAACCACTGATGGCACCGGCAGCAGATGGTTCTGCGCCGGCCGATGCCGAGGGCGAAGTCTCCGCGGCGGAGGCCCCGGCACCCGCCAAGCCTGCCGCCCCGCCCAAGAAGATCGTGGCGGTGCGTGGCGACGACCGGCCGGGCATGAAAAAGACCGAACCCGCCGGACGTGATGACCGACGGGGGGCTCCGGGCCGCGACAGCCGTGATGCACGGGGTGGTTTTGGCGGCCGTGGGGACGGGCGAGATGCCCGCGACGGGCGCGGCGGCGAACGGTTTGACCGCGAGCCGCGGGGCCCGCGCCTGGGGGATGCCGCTTTCCGTGCCCAGCGTCAGGCGATCGAACACGCCGAAGCGGCGCTTCGCAAGCTCGCGGCGCAGGCGCACGGCGAGGTGTTGACCCAGCTGCTGACCGCCTGGGAACAGCGCGACGCATCGCAGTTGCCGACGGCGCAGGCGCTGGGTTCGCGGGTCAACGCGGCAACCCGCAGCGCGTGGTCCCAGAGCCTGAACGGGGGGGCACCCGCCGCGGTGCCTGCCGATGCCTTGCTGCGCCTGGAGATGGCGGCCGAAGTGCCCACGCCGGCCGAACTGCTGGATGCCCGCCGCATGCTGCAACTGCAGTTGCTCACGCGCCGCCACGAAGCCGCGCCGGCCGATACCTGGGCCCAGGATGTGTCCCGCGTGCTGGCCGGTGATTTTGACGCTGGCGCTGCGCGCCGCCTGCAGAACGCGCTCAAGGTCCTTCTCAAGCGTTGAGAGGCACTGAGGCGTGGGCGACCGCCTGCCTGGCCAGGTGGGCGGTGGCCGTTTACGGCGGGTGGGCCCGGAAGAACCCGTCGTACAGCGGTAGCAGGGTCGGGCATTCGAGGGCGAAGCGCTCGCGGTTGACGAAGTAGGCCTCGCAGGTCACCGCGAAGAACTCGGCCGGGTCCTTGGCGGCATAACTGTCCAGCCAGGGGCGTTCACCGCCAAAACGTTCAGCGAGGGTCAGCGCTTCTCGAAACTGTGTGTAGGCCTCGGTCATGGTCCGGCGCCAGTGTTGTCTGGCCTGGGCCGAATGGGCCGAACCCCACAAGCCCTGGGTCATCGCGGGTGCGCCATCCGGGGT
>JAURXS010000320.1 GCA_030654305.1 bacterium
CGTTCCGGGCGCTGGGCGAACCCAGCCGGGCGGCGCTGCTGATGCTGCTGGCGGGGACGCCCGGTCCGCGGACGGTGGGCGAGCTGGCCGCCGAGCTGCCGATCGACCTGTCGGTCGTCTCGCGGCACCTGAAGGTGCTGAAGGATGTGGGTGTGGTCACGGCGGAACGCAGCGGCAAGGAAGTGCGCTACCGGCTGGCGTGCGGGGACCTGGTGCACATGCTGCGCAACCTGGCCGACGCCCTGGAATCCTGCTGTCCCACGGGAATCACCGAACTGGAGGCTGGACGATGAACGAGAACCGCAGACCGACCGATCCCGACGCCCTGCGCCGGGCCGTGGCCGAGGGATACGCGCGCATCGCCGAGGGAGGGGACGCCGGCTGCTGCAGCTCCGGCTGCGGCTGCGGGGCGCCGGCGGACATCAGCCGCGTGGTGGGCTACCGCGACGTCGACCTCGCCGCGATCCCCGCCGACGCCGATCTGGGCCTGGGCTGCGGCAACCCGGTCGCGCTGGCCCACCTGCAGCCGGGGGAGACGGTCCTGGACCTGGGCTCGGGCGCGGGCATGGACGCGTTCCTGGCCGCGTCGAAGGTCGGCCCCGGCGGCCGCGTGATCGGCGTGGACATGACCCCGGCCATGCTCGCCCGCGCGCGGCGCAACGCCGAGCAGGGCGGCCACGCCAACGTCGAGTTCCGCGAGGGGCTGATCGAGGCGCTGCCGCTGGAGGATGCGAGCGTCGACGTGATCCTCTCGAACTGCGTCATCAACCTGTCCCCGCAGAAGGACCGGGCCTTCCGCGAGGCGCGGCGCGTGCTGCGGCCCGGCGGGCGCATGGTCGTCTCGGACCTGGTGCTGGAGGCGGAGCTGCCGGCGGAGGTCGCCGACCGCATCGACGCGACCATCGGCTGCGTGGGCAACGCGTCGCTGCGCGGGGACTACCTGCGCACGGCGCGCGAGGCGGGCTTCGGTTCGCTGGAGATCCTCAAGGAGAGCAGCTACGGCGCGACCGTCGCGGCGGATTCGCCCCTGGCGCGCGACGTCGCCCGGGACACGGGCCTCCCCCCGGCCCGGATCGCCGAGCTGCTGGGCGGGGTCACCAGCCTGACGCTGCGCTTGCGGCCTTGAACGCGGTCAGCCGGTGACCGTCTTCATGCTGGCGTAGTCCAGCGTCGAGCCGTTCATGCTGTGCGGGATCATGTAGACGGCGAAGACCACCAGCGCCGCCAGCAACGTCACCAGGCGCGCGGCGCGGCCGTCGCCGCGCACCAGGGCCGCCGCGGCCCAGGCCAGCACCGCCGCCGCCAGCTTGTTGTCGGTGAGGTCCTCGCCGAACGGCCACCCGGTCCAGTACGCCCCGAAGGCGTACTTCTGGACCAGGGGCCCCAGGAGCAGGCCGCCGACGGCCAGCAGCCCCAGCGTCCGTCGCGCCAGGCGCGACCGCCCCGCGCCGCCGAACGCGGCCTCCAGGCCCGCGCGGTTGGACCAGAGCATCCCGAGGAACATCAAGAGGATGTGGGGCGCCAGCACCCAGGGCGGCACGTCGCCCTTGAACCGCGCGACCACGGCCCGGTCGGCCGGCAGGTCCAGGGCCTCGTCGCCCCGCGTCAGCCGCACCCGGTACTCCAGCTTGCCGGCCGAGGGCTGCGTCGGCAACTGCGCGGCCAGCCTCCCCTCGCCGTCGCGCGCCAGGGGCAGCGCGCGCCAGGGCTCGTCCGTCGGGAAGCGGCGCCAGCGGACCTCGCCGGCGACCTGCGGGTCATCGGCGCGGACGCGCACGGGCAGGTCCCCCGAGACGCTGTGGGTCCGCGCCAGCCGCGCGCGGACGGGTTCGCCGGCCAGCTCGGCGCGCACGCGCACCGGGTAGGAAGGGCCGGTCAACCTCTGGTAGAGGGCCGAGGCCAGGGTCACGACAACGGCGAGGATCCACAGGGTCCGGGTGCTCAAGGTCCGCTCCTCCCGACTGCAGGTGTCGCTGGAAAATAGCGCGTCCGCCGCCGGGAATCATCCCCCGATTGACCGCTTCCGCCGAATCGCCTAGATTCCGCAGATGCACCCGACCGCCGGGGCGCCGCGCCCCGGCCCGCATCCGGCCGCAATCCGTGGAGGAACCGATGGCTGCGAACACGGCAACCGCGAAGGGCCAGCCCGCTGGCCTGAGACCCCTGTTCTTCACGGAGATGTGGGAGCGCCTCGGCTTCTACCTGATGCTCGGCATCCTGCTGCTGTACATCACCGACTCCGAGCGCGGCGGCCTGGGCTTCTCGACGAAGCTGGCCGCCGAGATCTACGGCACCTACATGGCCTTCGTCTACTTCACGCCCTTCATCGGCGGCATGATCGCCGACCGCTTCCTGGGCTTCCGCCGCTCCGTCTTCATCGGCGGCCTGCTGATGGCGGCCGGCTACTTCTGCCTCGGCGTGCGCAGCCTGCCGACGTTCTACGCCGGGCTGACGCTGCTCTGCCTGGGCAACGGCCTGTTCAAGCCCAACATCTCGGCCATGGTCGGCAACCTCTACACGCCGGACGACCCGCGCCGCGATTCCGGCTTCAACATCTTCTACATGGGCATCAACATCGGCGCCTCGCTGTCGGCGCTGCTGTCGGCCCCGCTGCGCAACCTGTGGTCGTTCAACCTGGCCTTCACCGCCGCCGGCGTGGGCCTGCTGATCGGCGTCGTGATCCTGTCGTTCAACTGGCGCCAGCTCGCCAAGGCCGACCGCCAGACCGAGCGCAGCGCCGACGACATCTCCTTCAAGCAGGTGATCCTGACGATCCTGCTGCCGGCCGGCGCGTTCGGCGTCATCGGCTACTTCATCGGCGGCCGGATCCCGTTCATCCAGAACACCGTCGGCGCCATCACCTGCGGCTTCATCGTGGGCATGCTGCCGGTGATCACCTACTTCGCGCTCATCGTCCGCCGCGCCTCCCCCGCCGAGAAGCCGGGCCTGACGGCCCTGATCCCGGTCTACGTCGCCGGCGGCGCCTTCTTCATGATCCTGCACCTCAGCGGCGGCCTGATGACCGTGTTCGCCGAGCGCAACACCGACCGCCGCGCCGAGTGGATCCCCACGGCCACCGAGTTCTACGCCCAGAAGGCCATGCCCTCCTACTTCAGCAACGCCGGCGCGGAGCTGCCGCGCCCCGACGAGCGCACGCTCCTGACGGTGACCGCCGAGGACGAGGCCATGTTCGGCGCCCGCATCCTCAGCGACCGTCTCGTGCTCACCCTGGGCGCCGACGCCGGCCTGCGCGTGCTGCAGGCCGAGTCCGTTCCCGTCGACCAGCGCTTCCTCGCCTGCAAGGTCGTCGCCGCCTCCGACGTGAAGATCTCCACCGGCACCGACGCCCACGGCGTGCCGACCACCACCGCCAAGGCCGCCGAGGGCGCGGCGGTCCTGGACGAGGTGGTCGTGGCCCGGGCCATCGACGGCCGCGACGTGCCGGTGCTGCTGGTCTCCCCCGCCACCCGCGAGGCCGTCTACAAACGCGCCGACGCCGGCACCCCGACCCTGCCGCCGGGCAAGTACGTGCGCCTGATCAACGCCGAGATGCTGACCGGCCTGCTCAACCCCCTGTTCGTGGTGCTGATGACCCCGGTGATCGTGGCCTTCTTCACCCGCCTGGCGACGCGCGGGCGCGCGGTCACCACGGCCCGCAAGATCTTCATCGGCATGCTCATCACCACCGCCTCGCTGCTGATCATCGCCCTGGGCGCCAGCCTGGGCCACGACGGGGCGGCCAAGACCGGCATGATCTGGATGGTGATCTACTACCTGGTGATCACGTGCGGCGAGCTGTGCCTGTCGCCGATGGGCCTGTCGCTGGTCACCAAGCTGTCGCCCAAGCGCCTGGTCGGCCTGATGATGGGCGGCTGGTTCCTGTCGACCTCGATCGGCAACAAGCTGTCGGGCTTCATCAGCGGGCTCGAGCCGAGCACCCAGATGTTCGTCATCCTCGCCGTCGCGATCCTCGGCGTGGCCGGCTTCATCTTCGTGATGCTGCCGAAGCTCGACGCCGCCATCAAGAAGTACGGCGCCTGATCGCAGCGACATCCAACGCAGCAGGGGTCCCCGGACGACGGGGACCCCTTTTTATTGATGGAACGAAGTCACGAAATTTCGCAACGAGGCGCTCGCTCGCGAAATCTCGCGAGTCTCCGGGGTGGCGAAGTGACCTAACTTATTGTCCCACAAGGTGAATGATGGTTGCAGGTTTGGCACGGACCGTGCGTTAGGAGGGGTGAGGATCAAGGGGCGGTCGCTGGACCTGTATCTCCCTCCAACCCCCGCAGGCCCTATGGCCGCCCCCCACTCCCCGCGGGTGATGGACAGGACAACACAGCAGCTCGACACCTCCCGTATCAACGAAGACCGGAGCCGCCCAGGCTCCGGTCTTTTTCTCGTGCGGGCCGGCTCAGAAGTAGTAGTAGACGCCGACCTGGGGGAAGAGCATCAGCGTGTCCTTGTTCCCGCGGTCGATGAACGTCGCCTCGGCCTGCACCGCCGTGCGCTCGCCGAAGAGCCGCTCCAGCCCGACGCCGAAGCCCACGTTGAAGTGGTCACTGGTGCGGCCGGACTCCTGGTGGTAGAAGTGGGCGGCGCCGAGGCCGCAGTAGAGCTTGTCGCGCCCGCTCTGGCGCAGGATGTACTGCAGCTCCAGGCCCAGGTTGTGGCGCTTGTCGTTCTGGTTGTTCCAGATGCCGCCGCTGGCCTGGGCGTACAGCCACCAACGCACCGGGAACTTGTAGGCGAGCCCGACCCCGCTGCCGAGGCCGAGGTTCAACCCGAGCGCCTCGTACATCGGGTCGTCGAGCCGGTTCCAGTCGAGCGTCTGCGCGGACGCGGCGGTCGGCAGGGCGGAGATGGCGACGAGCGCCAGCAGGACGAGCAGCAGGATCCGCGGGCCGGGACGCATGGACGACCTCCGTGTCGAACGAACAGCTTGAGCATCAAGCCGGAAAACCCCGCCGAGCAACGACGTGTTCCCGAATCGTCACGATAGCACGCCCCCACTGCGACAGCATCAATTTCCGCCCAACGCCCCGCCCCTCCCCATTCCAGGGCCGTCCACACGACCCGTCGGGGGCGTCTGCCGGGTCCCGCAGCCAGGATGGCGGAGGGACCCGGCAGTCGAGCGCGCCGGACACAGGAGGTGTCCGGCGCGCGTTCCCCGACGGGTCGTGTGGACGGCCCCTTCTTAGGAGCAGCCGCTCGTGGCCGCACAATTGAGGCACTTGTAGCAAGCCCCGTTGCGCACCATGATCATCCCGCACTCCGGGCAGGGCGGCGCGTCCATCTCCTTCTGGAAGACGGTGCTTTGCCCCTCGTCCATGGTGATGCGGTTCGTGGGCTCGACGGCGTACGCGGGGTCCGGTCCGAGGCCCGTGTCGTACTCTGGGGTCTCGGTCGCCGGGCGCCGGCTCTTGCCGAACTTCAGCTCCATCCAACGGAACAGGTAGTCCATGATGGACTTGGCCATCGGGATCTCGGGGTTGGTGGTGAAGCCGCTCGGTTCGAAGCGCGAATGGCTGAACTTGGTGATCAGCACGTCCAGCGGCACGCCGTACTGCAGCATGATGGAGCAGGCGGTCGCGAAGGAATCCATGAGCCCGGAGACGACCGAGCCCTCCTTGGCCATCGCGATGAACATCTCGCCGGGCTGCCCGTTGGGGTAGAGCCCCACCGTGATGTACCCTTCGTGGCCGCCGATGCTGAACTTGTGGGTGACGGCCGTCCGCTCGTCCGGCAGGCGGATGCGGTGCGGCGCGGGCGGCGCCTGGCGGGTCTCCTCGGGCGTGGGGACCCGGGCCGCCGCGACCGGGCTCTCCGGCTTCTTGTCGCCGGTGTTCAGGGGCTGGGTCCGCTTCGAGCCGTCGCGGTAGATGGCCACGGCCTTGAGGCCCAGCTTCCAGGCCTCGAGGTAGGCCTCGGCGATCTCCTCGACCGTCGCGGACTGCGGCATGTTGACCGTCTTGCTGATCGCGCCGGACAGGAAGGGCTGCACGGCGGCCATCATCCGGATGTGGCCCTTGTAGTGGATCGAGCGCTTGCCCTGGGTGGGCCGGAAGGCGCAGTCGAAGACGGGCAGGTGCTCCTCCTTGAGGCCGGGCGCCCCCTCGATCGTCTCCTGCTCCTCGAGATGGGCCAGGATCGCGCGGCGCTCGTCGTCGCTGTAGCCGAGGCGCTCGAGCGCCTCGGGCACGGTGTTGTTGACGATCTTCAGGACGCCGCCGCCCACGAGCTTCTTGTACTTGATCAGGGCGATGTCCGGTTCGACGCCGGTGGTGTCGCAGTCCAGCATGAAGCCGATGGTGCCGGTCGGCGCCAGGACCGTGACCTGGGCGTTGCGGTAGCCGTAGTCGTAGCCGACGGTGTAGGCCTCGCTCCAGACCTCCCGCACGGCGGCCAGCAGGTCCTCGGGCACGCGGTGGGCGTTGATGCCGTTGATGTGGGAGCGGTGCTTCTGGATCACGCGCAGCATCGGTTCGCGGTTGGCGCCGTAGCCCTCGAAGGCGCCGAAGCGCTCGGCCATGCGGGCCGACGTGAGGTAGGCCTGACCGCACATCAGCGAGGTCAGCACGGCGGCGTAGTCGCGGCCCTCGTCGCTGTCGTAGGGCAGGCTGCGCGACATCAGCAGCGCGCCGAGGTTGGCGAAGCCCAGCCCGAGGGGGCGGAAGCGGCGGGAGTTCTCGGCGATGCTCGCGCGGGGGTAGCTGCTGCCGTCGACGAGGATCTCCATGGCGGTCAGCAGCGTGTCCACGGCGTGGCGGAAGCCCTCGATGTCGAACTCGCCGTCCTGGCGGCGGAACTTCATCAGGTTCAGCGACGCCAGGTTGCACGCGGAGTCGTTCAGGAACATGTACTCCGAGCACGGATTCGAACCGTGGATGCGGTCGGTGGCCGGACAGGTGTGCCAGTCGTTGATCGTGGTGTCGAACTGCAGGCCCGGGTCGCCGCAGACGTGGGTGCCCTCGGCGATCATGCGCATCAGCTCGCGGGCGCGGTAGGTCTGCATGGGCCGGCCGTCCTTGACGGCCGTCGTGGTCCAGGTCCGGTCGTCGACGATCGCCTGCATGAACTCGTCGCTGGCGCGGACGGAGTTGTTGGAGTTCTGAAAGAAGACCGAGCCGTAGGCCACGCCGTTGAACGAGCCGTCGTAGCCGGCGTCGATCAGGGCCCAGGCCTTGCGCTCCTCCTCCACCTTGCAGTTGATGAAGTCCACGATGTCGGGGTGGTCGGCGTTGAGCATGACCATCTTCGCGGCGCGGCGGGTCTTGCCGCCGGACTTGATCACGCCCGCGAAGGCGTCGTAGCCCTTCATGAACGACACCGGGCCCGAGGCCTCGCCGCCGGTGCTGAGCTTCTCCTTGCTGGAGCGCAGGGGCGAGAGGTTGGTGCCGGTCCCGCTGCCGTACTTGAAGAGCAGGCCCTCGGTCTTGGCCAGGTCGAGGATCGACTCCATCGAGTCGTGCACCGAGTTGATGAAGCACGCCGAGCACTGCGGCGTCTCCTCCACCCCGACGTTGAACCAGACCGGCGAGTTGAAGGCGGCGTGCTGGTGCACCAGCAGCCAGCTCAGCTCCGCGCGGAAAGTCTCGGCGTCCTCGGCCGAGGCGAAGCAACCCTGGTCGCGGCCCCAGCCGGCGATGGTGTCGGCCACGCGCGACACCAGCTGGCGCACCGAGGTCTCGCGCTGCGGCGTGCCCACCCCGCCGCGGAAGTACTTCTGAACCACGACGTTGGTGGCCATCATCGACCAGTTGCGCGGCACCTCGACGTCCTTCTGCTCGAAGATCGTCTTGCCGCCCGCGTCCTGCAGCGAGGCGGTCCGCAGTTCCCACTTGACCTCGTCCAGGGGATCGACCCCGGGCCGGGTGTGGCGCCGCGCGAAGGCGAGGCCCCGGCGCTCGACGACCGGGCGCACCGCGGCGACCAGATCCTCGGGCGCGGAGGTCAAGTCCTCCAGATCCAGTTCGGGCGCCGCGCGTCCGACGATCCGGGATTCCATCCCGCGATCGGCGCCGGCGGCCGCCTCCAGTTTCTTCTCCGTGCGATCCGTCATGGGAGAACCTCTCTTGGCACGATTGCGGGTGGCGAGGTCGATCCTGGTTCTATGTCCGGTCCGGGACGGGCGGCTCCGGCACGGGGCCGGCGCGTGGGCGCCGCGACCGAGCAGCCTGCTGATCCTGACGTGGTCTGGACTTGTTCTAGATGCCGGGATGTCTTGGAAGTGCCTTAACCGGGCTCAGTTCCGCGCTTGGACATCCGTGTGGCGGACCCCCAACATCTTGGGGGAGGCCGAAGCTTATGCCACCACCCATGGCCCAACAAACGGGATTTTTCCCCAGCCGGCCCGGGGCCAAATCCGAGCTTGGCGTACCCCATTTCCGGCGGGGCCGGCAGGGCCGGATTCACGCCGATCCGACCGTCGGGCGGACCGTCACCGCACCTCGGCGCCGTGTGAAAAAAAGATGAAGGCGGGCCCGCGGTCGGCCCTGCGGGAAGGCTGGGCCGTTTTGACAGCGAGTTGCCGAATGGCGCAACCACAAGTTCGGACGGGGGTTGTGATCGGAGTCGTTCGGGAGCGAAAACCCGGGCGGTCGCCGCGCGATCAGGAGCCGCCCAACGACGCGCGCGCCTCCAGGACGACGTCCCGGATCCGGTCGCGGGCTTCGGCGAAGGCCGCCCGCAGTTCGGCATCGCCGCCCCGCAACCCCATCGGGTCGACGACCGGCCGGCGCCAGTGCCGCTCGGGATGCGCCAGGCGGGGCAGGAACTGGCCCGACTCGCGGCTGAGGGTGACCACGAGGTCGAAATCGTCCAGATCGAGGCCGTCCAGGGGCTTGCTGCGCTGCCCCTCCATGTCGAGCCCCACCTCGGCCATCGCCGCCCTGGTGCGATCGGTGATGGGGAAGGTGACCAGCCCGGCGCTGGAAACCGACCAGTCGCCGGGGAAGAGCCGGCGGGCCCAGGCTTCGGCCATCTGGCTGCGGCAGGAATTGGCGGTGCACATGAACAGGACCTTCACGGGCGGATCTCCGTGGTTGCGGGCGCGGCGGCGTCCTTCAGTTCGATCAGCATCACGGCGCCGAGGATGAACGCGGCGCCCAGCAGGCTCCAGCCGGTCAGGCGTTCTCCCAGCAGGAACCAGGAGAACGCCGCGGCGAAGACGGGCTCCGCCGAGAAGATCAGCGCCGCGCGGGTGGCCGTCGTGAGGCCCTGGTAGCGGTTCTGCAGGTAGAGGGCCAGCAGCGTCGACAGCAGGGTCGTGACCGCCAGGGCCGCCGCCAGGTGGGGATGCCAGTGCCAGACCCGGGTCTCGACCGTCAAGGCCAACAGCACGTTCCAGGCGGCGCAGACGGCCACGGTCCAGAACAGCAGCGGCAGGTAGGGCACGCGCTTCAGCGCCGCGCTCAGCCGTTCCAAGTAGATCGCGTAGGCCACGGCGGTGCCCAACGTCCAGAGATCCCCGGTCCGGGCGTGGCCCAGGTCCGGGCGGGTGAGCAACGCCAGGCCCAGCAGCGCGAGCCCCAGGCCGGCCAGGACCGGCAGGCCGGGCTTCTCGCCGTGGACCAGGAACACCAGCACGGGCACCAGCACGACGCTCAGTGCAGTCAGGAAGGCGCTGTTGTCGGCGCTGGTGGTGGTCAGCCCGATGGTCTGGCTCGTGTAGCCGGCGGCGATGAGGGTGCCCATCAGCAGACCCCAGCGCAGGGTCGACGGGTCGCCCAGGATCCGGTAGCCGCGTCGCCGCACCGCCGCCGGTTCGGCGCGCATCAGCCAGGGCCAGATGGCCAGCAGCAGCAGCGTCGCCGTCGAGAACCGCACGGCGACGAACAGCGCGGGCGAGGCGTGCTGCGTCGCGGTCTTGATCGCGGCGAACGACACGCCCCAGCAGACGGTCACCGCCAGGAGCATCAGGTCCGCCACGCGCGACGGCGATCGCTTGAAGATCATGTCAGGCGCTCCGCGGCGCGGGGGCCGGGGCGGCGCGCAAGGCGAGCCGGGCCGCCGCGGCGCCCTGGTCGATGATCTCGTGGAGGAGCCGGAAATCCTCGCTGTTCACGTCGGGCATCGGCGGCGCGATCAGCAGGTCGGGCGGCTGGTCGGCCAGTTGCCGGCGGCAGACCTCGGTCTGCAGGATGTCGACCGCCTTGAGCAGGATGTCCGCGGCCAGGTAGCGGCGGCGGAAGGTGAGCGCCTCCCAGAACAGGCTCCAGTCGAGGGTGTTGCTCGTCTGGCTGGGCACCACGGGCCGGTTCAACGGCGGCTGGAAGTCGCAGGCCACCACGTAGTCCGCCGCGCCGGCCGGCAGGCAGCCCACCGGTACGGTGCTCTTCAGGCCGCCGTCCACCAGGTACCGCCCTTCGCGCTCCACCGGGACGAAGGCGCCCGGGAAGGCGCACGTGGCCCGCACCGCCGACACGAGGTCGCCGCTGTCGATCCGGACCAGCTCTCCGGTGTCGATGTCGGTGGCCGTGCAGACCAAAGGGAAATTCAGGTCCTCGAAACGGGCCGGCAGGTGGTCCGTCAGCCAGCGTTGGAAGCGCTGGCCCCGCAGGATGCCGCCGGCCCCCGCGAAATCCACGACCTCGCGCCACCGCGTGCCCGTGGCCAGGGCCTTCATCTTCTCCACGGTGAAGCCCGCCGCCCAGAAGGCGCCGATCAGCGCGCCCATCGAGGTGCCGGCCACCGCGGCGGGCTTCAGGCCCGCCCCGACCAGCACCTCCAGGATGCCGATGGCGGCCACGCCGCGGGCGCCGCCGCCGCCCAGCACGACGCCGATGCGCAGATCCTCGGGAAAGCGTTCCACCGTCGCCTCACTTCCCGGCTGCGTCGCCCTGGTCGGGGTCGAGGTCGAGCAGGGGATCGCCCATCGCCAGGATGCGGCCGGCCTCGACGTGGATCCGCGCCACGCGCCCGGCGCAGGGCGCCGTCACTTCGGTCTCCATCTTCATCGCCTCGAGGATGACCAGCGGTCGCCCCGCCGCCACGACCTCGCCCTCGGCCACGAGCAGCTTCACGACTTTGCCCGGCAGCTGCGCCCGCAGGTGCGGGCCCGCATCGACGGCATCCTCGTCGAGGTCGCCGCGGTCCTCGTCGGCCAGGGCCAGCACGAAGGTCCGGCCGTCGACGGCCACGTGATGCTCGGCGCCGCGGACCGCGACGTGCGCGCGGTGCGTCACGCCGTCCAGCGCGAAGCCGACCACGCCGTCGCGGACGTGCACGGCCGACACGTCCAGCTCGCGACCGTCCACCGCGACGAGCCAGGCGCCGTCGCGCTCGCGGACCGTGACCTCGCGGCGCCCCCGCGAGGCGCGGAATTCCAGGTGCATGGTCAACCCAACCCCTTCAGCCGGAAGCGGCCGACCGCGGGCCCGGCCGCCGCGGCGCGCGGCGCACCGCCCACGGCGTCCCGTCCGGTCGCCGCGCCGGCGACGGCCGCCTGCAGCGCGGCGGCGACCAGGGCGGCCGTTTCGGCCGACTCGTTTCCGGCGTCGGCGTCCGCGTCGGGCTGGGCGCCGGCGAAGTGCTCCTGCAGGAACCCGGTGTGCGTCTCCCCGGCGGCGAACGCCGGGTGGGCCAGCACCGCGTCGAGGTAGGCCGCGTTGGTCGCGATCCCGAGCACGACGTAGTCGCGCAGGGCCGCCCGCAGGCGCGCGATCGCCGCGCCGCGGTCCTCGGCGTGGACCGAGAGCTTCGCGATCATCGGGTCGTAGTGCAGCGTGATCTCGTCGCCCTCGGCCACGCCCGCGTCCACGCGCACGCCCGGCCCTCCCGGTTCGCGGTAGCGCAGCAGCCGGCCCAGCGACGGCAGGAAGCCGTGCGCGGGATCCTCGGCGTAGAGGCGGCACTCCAGCGAGTGCCCGCGCGGTGCCAGGTCGGCGTCGGACCAGGGCAGCGGCTCGCCCGCGGCCACCGGGATCTGCGCCCGCACCAGGTCCAGCCCCGTCACCCAGTCGGTCACCGGGTGCTCGACCTGCAGTCGCGTGTTCATCTCCAGGAAGTAGAACTCGCTGCCGGGCGTCAGCAGGAATTCCACGGTGCCGGCGCCGACGTAGCCGGCGGCGCGGGCGGCCGCCACCGCGGCCTCCCCCATGCGCCGGCGCAGCCCCTCGTCCAGGGCCGTCGAGGGCGTCTCTTCGACGATCTTCTGGTGGCGGCGCTGGATCGAGCACTCGCGCTCGCCCAGGTGCACGACCCGGCCGTGGCGATCGGCGAAGATCTGGAACTCGACGTGGCGCGGCCGCGCCAGGCAGCGCTCCAGGTAGACGGTGCCGTCGCCGAAAGCGCCGGTCGCTTCGCGCACGGCGGCCTCGGCGGCCGCCACGGGATCCTGGCCGGCCTCGACCAGACGCATGCCCTTGCCGCCGCCGCCGAACGCGGCCTTGACCAGCAGCGGGTAGCCCACCGCGTCCGCCGCCGCGCGCACCGCGGCCGGGTCCAGGGCGCCGCCGGGACCGGGCGGCGGCAGCGACGCGCCAGGCACGATGGGCACGCCGGCCGCGGCCATGAGCCGCCGCGCCGCCGTCTTTTCGCCCATCGAGGCGATGACCTCCGGCGGGGGACCGATGAACACCAGCCCCGCCTCGGCGCAGGCGCGGGCGAAGGCGGCGTTCTCGGCCAGGAACCCGTAGCCCGGGTGGACCGCTTCGGCGCCGGTCGACAGGGCCGCCGCGATGATCAGGTCCTGGCGCAGGTAGGAAGCGTCCGGCGGCGGCGGACCGAGCGGCACCGTCCGGTCCGCCAGCCGCGCGTGTGGCGCCGAGAGATCGGCCTCGCTCGCGACGGCGACCGTCGCGATGCCCATCTCGCGGCAGGTGCGGATGACCCGGCACGCGATCTCGCCGCGGTTGGCGATCAGGATCCTCTCGAACGGGGCGCTCACGACTGCCGGTCCTGGCGATCGCAGTTCCAGTCCGCGAGGTCGCGCGCCCACGGCGACGGCTCCTTCGCGAAGAAGGCGTCGAGGGCCGCCAGCGCCTGCGGCGTGGTGCGGGCCTCGGCGATCATCCGCGCCGTGTACTCCAGGCTGTCGGCGAAGGGCAGCGCGGCCGCGCCCTCGACGAGTTCCTTGATCCGGCCCAGGGCCTCGGGGCCGCCCTGCAGCAGCGATCTCACCGCGCCGGCCACGGCCGCGTCGAGCCCGTCGCCGTCGGCCAACACGTCCACCAGGCCGATGCGGTGGGCCTCGCGGGCGTCGATGCGCTCGCCCAGCAGGCAGTGCAGGCGCGCGCGGGCCGGCCCCAGGCGGCCGATGACCAGGGGCGAGATGACCCCGGCGACCAGGCCGAGCCGGGCTTCGGTCAGCGCGAAGAAGGCCGACGGTCCGGCGATCACGATGTCGCAGGCGCAGGCGAGCCCCACGCCGCCGCCGAAGGCGCCGCCCTGGACGCGCGCGACCACCGGCACCGGGCACAGGCGCACCGCGCGGAACATCTCCCCCAGCTCGCGGGCCGCGGCGAGGTTCTCGTCGCGCCCGGCGCGGCCCAGCCGCCGCATGTCGTTCAGGTCGCCCCCGGCGCAGAAGGTCGTGCCCGCGGCCCGCAGCAGCACGGCGCGTGGGCGGTCGTCCGCGGTCCCGGCGTCGGCGAAGACGTCGCGCAGGGCGATCACCATGTCGTGATCGAAGGCGTTGCGCGCCTCCGGCCGGTTCAGGGTCACCGCGAGCACCGGTCCCTGGCGCTCGATCAGGATCTTGGACACGTCGCAACCTCGGGGAGTTCGAGTCGACGGCGGCACGACCGGGTGTCGGGCGCGCCCGCCGCCGCGGCAACCCATGATAGGCCACGGGCAGCGACCGATCCAGCGGGCAAATCAGGCCGTGCCCGCCGCGCAGCCCGTCCGCTCGCGCAGCCTGTCCACGAATCCACCCGCCACCTGCACCTCGACGCGGTATTTCGTCAGGATCGCCAGGGCGCGGTCGAAGCAGGCCAGGCCGTGGCGCAGTTCCTCCCCGTCCAGCGCGGCGAGGGGCCGGACGTTCTCAGCGCCGGGCAGGTCGGGGTACTTCATGAGGTCCCAGAAGGTGACGATGTGGACCGACATCGCGACCGCCAGGGCCGCGAATTCCTCCAGCCGGACGATGCTCTTGTCGTAGAGGCCGCAACTGAAGGAGAAGACGGGCAGGCGTCGGCCGTCCCGCAGGGCGCGGGCCCGGATCAGCGCCATGTTGGTCAGGATGCGGCCGAGCTCCACTTTGCGCCGGATCCGGCGCAGCAGTTCCTCGTCGGCCATGTCGATGCTCACCTGGATGACCCGGAACCGGGACAACGTCGCGATCTCGGCCTCGTCGTACACGCGTCCCAGGTTGGTGATGATGGACAGGGGCGCGCCGCCGTCGAGCAACCCTTCGCAGAACTCCCGCCAGTGCGGGTGGTGGGTCGTCTCGCCGTGTCCGTTGATGGCGGCGTCGCTGATCCCGGGGTGTTCAAGGATGAAGCGTCCGACCCGTTCGAGGACCGACGCTTCCATGTGCGTTCCGGCCGGCGCGCCCTCGACGCTCAGGGCGCAGTAGACGCACCGCAGGTTGCACTTCTGGGTCACGTCGACCCGGACGCGGTCGAGCTTGCCGCTGTCGAGCAGGTTTTTGCTCCCGGGCAACCGCGGATAGAGCGCCTCGACGAACTTCTGGGCCGGCACGGTCGGCCTGATGTGGCACCGCGCGCACTCCGGGCCGAGGTCGCCGGTCAGCAACCGGTGCCGCAGGTCCCGGAAAAGCGGGGCTTCGCGCCCGGCGTCCATGCCGAGGCCGTCGGCCGTCCCGACGCCGTGCAGGAAGATGCAGCAGGGCTTCAGGGAGCCGTCCAGGTTGAATTCGGCGTTCTCCCACGGGTCGAAGCAGAGTTTCGTGGTCGCGGCCGGTTCGCGGTCGAAGCCGCCGCCGCGCCGACCCTCGAAGCGTCCCATCAGGAGGTAGTGGTGGTAGCCGTCGTGGACGATTCCCTGCGCGACCGCGGCCTTCACGTCGGGGTTGGCGTCCAGGTAGGCGCCCTCGCGCCAGCCATGAGCGTCTCGCACAGCCATACCGGCACCGTCCGTCCTGTCTAGGGATCCGACCGAGACCCGGGAGCGATCCAGACCCGACCAGGGGTCTGGCGATCGTGGACCACTGCGGGCTCCGCTGGCGCGACCGCCGATCGGGCCATCATTGTAATAATAACTATTACAACGAGTTGTGATTTTCCGGCCCAGGCGGGATGCGACCCTCCCGGCGCCTGTTCGGGGCTTCGCAATTCCCGCGCCCCGAGTCTGGCGATGCCGGAGGCAGGGCAACCGCCGATCCGTTCATGATTGAATACACATATTCATACAATAACTATCCTATTTGAGGGCGAGTTGGGTTATGATGTCCCGGTGACAAGCCGCCCAAAGACCCCACAACGCCCCGAGAGGTGCACCATGAAGGCTACGTTATCGGTCCTGCTTCTTCTCCTGCTGGTTTCCGTGCCCGTGATCGCACTGGCCGATCCCATCGCGGGTCTCTACAACTCCACCGACCTCGGCGGGCAGCTGTCGACCGGCCGCGCCGCGACCTGGCGGTCCGGCATCAATTCCGGCTTCCCCCACGTCCTGCACGCCCAGTCCTGGGACGGCGCCGCGCTCGGCACGCAGTGGGAGATCAGCTGCCCCACGTC
>JAURXS010000321.1 GCA_030654305.1 bacterium
CGGTGGAGACCGTGACCTGCTCGGTCGCCTCGTAGGTGCCGACGGCCGGGGAGCTGGCGGTCATGGCCATGGGCGCCGCCGGCGCCGTGACGACCGGCAGCGGGGGCGTGGCGAAGCCGCCGCCCGCCTTCTCCCGGGCGCAGCCGGCGGCCAGCGCCAGGACGAGGACCGGAAAGAGCGCGCCCGCGGCGCGCACGTGGACCGCGTGTCGGTGAGTCACTGCCCGCTCTCCTTGGTGAGGAAACCGTCCGCCGTGAGGCGGCGCAGGTCCGCCGCCGCACGGGCGGCGCGCACCTGCGCCTGGGAACGCCGCTGCTGTGCCGCGGCCAGGTCGGCCGCCAGGCGCACCAGCTCGAAGGCCGTCGTGCGGCCGTTGCGGAACTCGATCAGGCCGATCCGGACCTGCTCGCGGGACGCGTCGACGCCCTCGTCGGCCAGGGCGAGCCGCTCGCGGTTGGCGGCGAGCTCGCGGCAGTCGGCGCGGACCCGCGCTTCCAGGTCGCGGCGCGCGGCTTCGAGCTGCAGCCCGGCGGAGACCGTGGCGGCCCGGACCCGGTCGCGCTCGCCGCCGCCCGCGCGGCCGCCCAGCGGCAGCGAGAAGCTCACGCCCACGCTCCAGTTCGGATAGGTCCGCCTCACGACCTGGTCCAGGCTCTCGCCCAGTCCACCGATGTCGGCGGTCTGGATGGTCTCCGGTTCGGCGCCGAAGGGCGAGACGATCCGCCGGCCCGAACCCGACAGCCCCGCGCCGCCCAGCGATCCGATCAGGTCCAACCGGGGCCGCGCGTCGACCGCGGCGGCGTCCGCGAGCGCCTGCAGGGCGGCCACGTTCCGCTCGAACGACCGCAGCTGGAGGTTGTCGGACAGGGCCACGGCCAGCGCCGCTTCCTCGTCCGGGGCCGCGAAGGCGGGCGGCGGCGCGGCGGCGGTCAGGTAGCGGCGGGACCCGCCGGCCGGCCGGCGGCCGATGAGGGCGGCGAAGCGGTCCGACTCCAGGTCCAGGGCTTCGCGCCGGTCCAGCCAGGCCTGCTCCTGCTCGGCCAGGAACACGCGGGCGCTGGCCACCTGGCCGGGTCCGATCAGGCCCGCGTCGGCCCGGATCCGGGTCTCGTCCAGCAGGGAGGCGGCCTGGTCGCGCAGCAGCTGCTGCACGGCGAGATCGCGCACCGCGCCGTGGAGCTGCCAGTAGGCCGTCTCGACCACGGCGCGCACGCCCAGGACGGCGTCGTCGTGGGCGGCGAGCGCGGCCTCGTAGCTCCGCTCGGCGGACGCCAGCGCTCCTTTCGCCGCCGCGCCGGATCCCTTCAGCAGCGGCTGGCGCAGCTCGAGTCGGCCGGCCGCATCGTGCTGCGGCCGCAGCGACGCGTAGGCGTTGTTGGTCTCGGACCGCACCGCGTCCAGCGACGCGGTCAGTTCGGTGCCCCAGCGGGTCTTCAGGCGCAGCCCCGCGGTGCCCGCGGTCTGCTCCGTCTCCAGGACGCTGGCCCCGGCAAACAGGGAGGCGGTGGGCTGCTCGGAGGAGCTGCGGGTCAGGCCGCCGTAGAATTCGGGATCGAACCCCCCGCGCTCGCGGCGCAGGGCCCCGCGCGCGGCGTCCAGCTCGGCCCGCGCGATCCGCGCGTCGGTGGAACCCCCGACCGCCGCGAGCAGCGCCTGCTCGAGCGCGAGCGGCTCCCCTTCGATCCGCGCCAGGGCCTGCGCGAGGGCGCTGTCGGGCTCGGCGGCGGTCGGCGGGCCCGCGGCGGCACCGGCCGCCGTCAGCGCCAGGACGGCCAAGACGGCCAGGACAGACAGGACCGGCAGCCGGCGCCCGAGGAGGGACAAGACGGAGAACGGCATTTGCAGGAGCCTCCCGGGTTCCGATCGGGTCTCGAAACGGTGCGGGCGCCGTCGGCGCCCGCACCGCGGGGTCAGGATAATAGCGACGGCGGGAATCCGCCGCCGCGCCTTCAGGACCGGGGCCCGAAGCCTTCCTTGAAGCGCAGGATGCGGGCGGGGTTGCCGGCGACGACCGCTCCCGGCGGCACGTCCTTGGTCACCACGGAGCCCGCGCCGACCACCGCGTCGTGGCCGATGCGCACCGGCAGCAGGGTCACGTTGCTGCCGATCGAGGCGCGGTCCTCGATGGTCGTGGACTTCCACTTCTCCTTCTCGGGCTGCGGCGGCATCGTGTCGTTGATGAACATGACGCCGTGGCCGACGAACACGTCGTCGCCGATGGTCACCAGCTCGCAGACGAAGGTGTGGCTCTGGACGCGCGTGCGGTCCCCCACCTTGACGCCGTTCTGCAGCTCGACGAAGGTGCCGATCATGCTGTCGCGACCCACCTCGCACTCGTACATGTTGACGAAGTTCCAGATCTTGGTGCCTTCGCCGATCTTGCAGTTGCGGATGATCTGCTTGTCGTTCACGGGGTAGCTCATCGCCTCTCCTCGGCTGTTTCAGGTGGCGTTCTGGGTGGTGACGGTCACCGTCGGTCCGCCGCGCCGGGCGGGGCGCAGCAGCCCGCGGAAATACGCTTCGACTTCGTCGAGCATCCGCCCGTGCGAGTACAGCTCGCCGGCCCGCCGCCGGCCCGCCACGGCCAGACGCGCGGCCAGCGCCGGGTCGTCGAACAGGGACGCGACGGCCGCGCGCCAGCCCTCCCCGTCGTCGGGGTCGCGCAGCAGGCCGGCCACGCCGTCCGGCACGATCTCCGGCAGGTTGCTCGCCCGCGCGACGACGACCGGCTTGCCCGCGGCCATCGCCTCGACCACGGCGTAGCCGAAGCCCTCGCGCCGCGCCGGGTGGCAGAAGACGTCGATCCCCTGCAGCAGGCGGGGCACGTCGTCGCGGAACCCGAGCAGGTGCAGGGCGTCCCCGGCGCCGGCGTCGCGGGCCGTCGCCAGCAGGGCGCCGCGCTCCGGCCCCTCGCCGACGAGCCACAGCTGCAGGCCAGGATGCGAGGCGCGCAGGGCGCCGAGCTGCCGCACGACCACGAGGTGGTTCTTGCGCGTGGTCAGCTCGCCGACCATCCCGAGCACCGGCGTCCCCGGCCCGGCGCCGGCTTCGGCGCGCACCGCGGCGCGCGCGGCGGCGTAAGCGTCGTCATCCAGGGCGTAGCGACCGACGTCGATCCCGTTGCTGATGACCCGCACCTTGTCCGGGGGCAGCCAGGGCGCGCTCGCCAGCAGGGTCGCGCGGGTGGCCAGCGAGTTGGCGATGACCCCCCCGGCCACCTTCAGGTACGCGAGCTTGTGCGAGACCTTGCCGCCCAGGGGCGACTCGCTGCCGCGCCGCGGCACGACCACGGCGCCGGCCAGCCGCGCGGCGGGTCCCGCGACGCGCAGCACCTTGTCCATGTTCAGGCAGAGCAGGTCGATCCGGTGCCGCCGGCACAGCCGCCAGTAGCGCCAGGAGAGGGCCGGGTCCAGGTCGCCGTGGAAGACCAGTTCCGTCACCACGAGCCCGGCCGCC
>JAURXS010000322.1 GCA_030654305.1 bacterium
GGCTGCATTTCGGGCATCCGGGAAGTCGCGGGGGCCTGGATCGGCATGACGATGTCGAAGGAACAGCCGTCGCCCGGCATGCTCTGGCAGACGATGGTGCCGCCGAGCATCTGGGTGACGAGGTTGAACACGATGTTCATGCCCAGGCCGCTGCCGCCGCGGCCGCGCTTGGTCGTGAAGAAGGGGTCGAAGATGCGCAGGACCTGGTCCTGGCTCATGCCGCAGCCGTCGTCGCCGTAGCGGAGGCGGACGGATCCCGCGAGGACCGCGACCTCGATGCGGATCGCACCGGCCTCGCGTTCCTCGAACCCGTGGATCAGCGAGTTCATCACCAGGTTGGTCATGATCTGGGAAATCGCGCCGGGGTAACCGTCCAGCAGGAGATCCTCGGGGCAGGACACGGCGACGTCCACGTGCTTGCGCCGCAGCTCGGGCCGCAGGCTGACCAGCACCTCGTTCAGGTAGGCGCCCAGCCGGAAGCTGCGCCGGTGCTCGGCGGACTGGTCGACCGAGACCTGCTTGAAGCTCTGCACGAGCTGGGCGGCGCGGTTGAGGTTGGCCAGCACCAGGCTCGCGGACTCGTCGGCGGTCGCCAGGAACTCCTCGAACTCGGTCTTGCTGAGCCTCCCCGCCCGGTACAACTCGCGGGCGGCCTTGACGCGCTGCTCGAGGTGCGAGGCGGCCGTGACGCCGATGCCCAGCGGGGTGTTGATCTCGTGGGCCACGCCGGCGACCAGGTTGCCCAGGGCCGCCATCTTCTCGGACGTGATCAGCCTAGCCTGCGCCTCCTGCAGCTCCGCGGTGCGCTCTTCGACGCGGTTCTCCAGCTCCTGGTTCATGTCCTGGACGCGGCGCTCCGATTCCTTGCGCTCGGTGATGTCGCGGGCGAAGGCGCAGTGGAACTTGCGGCCGCCGAACTCCTGGTAGCTGGACGAGACCTCGACCGGGTAGATCCGCCCCGTCTTGGTGCGGTGGATGCCCTGGACCAGGACCGAACCCTGGTCGCGCACGGTCCGCCAGACCTGCGGCCACTCCTCGCGCGCTAGGTCGGTCGAGATGTCGAGGATCGACATGCGCAGCAGCTCGTCGCGGTCGTAGCCCAGGGTCAGGCAGGCGGTGTCGTTGACGTCCACCAGGGAGCCGTCCTCGCCGATCCAGTAGACCGCGTCGCTAGCGTGGTCGATGGAGTACTTCGAGCGGCGCAGTTCGTTCTCCGCCAGGACGCGCTCGCTGACGTCCAGGACGAACCCTTCGACGGTCTCGAGGTGGCCGCGCTCGTCGTAGACGCCGACGCCCTGCTCCCAGACCCACTTCAGCTCGCCCTGCTTGGTGATCATGCGGTACTCGAGACGGAAGGGGACGTGGCGTTCCATCGCGTCCCAGATCGTGGTGCGGACGTACGGGAAGTCGGCCGGGTGGATGAACTGCGGCGCCGTCACGGCGCGCCCGTCGAGCAGCTCGTCGCGCGAGTAGCCGGTCAGGTTCAGGCAGCCGTCGTTCACGTAGGCGAGCGACAGGTTCTGGTCGCCGCGGCAGCGGTAGACCATGCCCGGCAGGTTGCCCACGAGGGTCGCCATCTGGCGCTGGCTGCGGCGCATCGCCTGCTCGCTGGTGATGCGGTCGGTGATG
>JAURXS010000323.1 GCA_030654305.1 bacterium
GCCGGGTGCTCGTGCTCGAACATGCGCTGCGGCATCAGGCCGGTGATCCACGACGGGTTCATCGGGTAGATCCCCGGCATGAAGACCGTCGAGTACATGTGCCAGATCAGGATGGCCAGGAAGGCCAGCCAGGCCTCGTAGTAGTGGATCACCAGGATGACGTCCATCGAGCCCTTGGGGAACCAGTGCGTGACGGTGTTGTCGAACCACAGCGCGAAGCCGGTCAGCGCCATCACGACCGTGCCCCAGATCAGGGCCCAGTACTCGGCCTTCTCCACGTAGGTGAAGCGGCCGAACTGCGGCGTCTCCTTGCTGAGACCCAGGTTGTACTTCGTGCGCTGCAGCAGCTGCTTCGCGTCTTCCCAGTTGGGCATCATGCCGCGCAGGAACTCGCGGCCGCGCGGCGTCAGCAGGTAGAAGGCGTGGTAGATGGCGCCGAGGATCATCACCACGGCGGCGCCGCGGTGGATGTAGCCGCGCACGGCGTAGCCGCCCTCGCGGCCGAAGAGCAGCGAGCTCCACCACGAGTCGTAGAACCGCAGCGAGAAGCCGGTGATCACCAGCACGGTGAAGGAGACGGCCAGCACCGTGTGCTGGAACACCTCGTTGGGATCCATGCGGCGGACCTGGGGCTTCTCGTGGATCACGCGGTAGATCTGGCGGACCAGGTCGATCAGCCAGTGCAGCGTCATGCCGCCGATCACCAGCGCGATCAGCGTGATGTAGATGACCTGGATGATGTGGGCCAGGCCCGACCGGTGGCCGGTGGCGGACTCGTGGATCGACTGGTTGGCGACGTCGGCGGTGATCCCGGCGTGGCAGTGGCCGCAGGTCTTCTGCAGGTTGGCCTGGTTGACCGACGAGCGCGGGTCGGCCGAGGGCAGGATCAGGTGGGCGCCGTGGCAGGAGGCGCAGTTGGCCACCAGCTTGTCGCCGGCCTTGCTCTTCAGCCCGTGGTAGGAGTCCACGAACGACTGCAGGCGCCCGGTCGGCAGGTCGTACTTCTCGTTCAGGGTCGCCGACTCGTGGCAGGGCGTGCAGGTCGCCTCGGCCATGCGGTTGGGGCTGACCGGCGAGCGGGGGTCGTCGGTGGGCAGGATGCCGTGCTCGCCGTGGCAGGTGGTGCAGACCGGCGTGTCGACTTCGCCGCGGGCGGTGATCTGGCCGTGGATGCCTTCCCAGTAGTCCTGCGAGATGGCGCCGTGGCACTTGCCGCAGGTGGTCGGGATGTTGAAGTGGGCGATGGTCGAGCGCATGTCGCTCGGCGGCAGGATCATGTGGGCGGTGCCGCCGGTGCTGTGGCAGTCGTTGCAGCTCGCCGCCTGGTGGACGCCGCCGGCCGTCGCGCGGCCGTGCACGCTCTGGCTGTAGACGCGGATCGGGTGCTTGAACTTGATGTTGATCTCGGCGACGAGGGTCGAATCCTCGTGGCAGTTGCCGCAGGTCGTCGGCAGGTTCATCGGGTTGGTCAGGGCGTGCCGGTCGGACGAGGGCAGGATGTCGTGCGTGCCGTGGCAGTCCTTGCAGAACGGGATGTAGGGCGACTTGCCGACCACGCCGCGGCCGTGGACCTGGTAGGTGGCGGCCTCGTCGCTGTGGCAGCTGCCGCAGTCGACCGGCAACAACGTGTCGTGGGGCAGTTCGGTGATGCCGGCGTGGCAGTCCGTGCACTCGAGGCCCTCGTGGACGCTGCCGGTCATGGATTCGGCGGTGACCTCGGCGGGGTCGCCGCCGGAGCCGGTATGGCAGTCGGCGCAGTCGGTCGCCGTGAAGGCCAAGGCCGGACCGGCCGTAACGAGCAGGCACGCCAGCGTCAGGAGTACCGCAAAGGGGAGGATCGGGCATCGCTTCATGTGGGAACCGTCCTGTTGTGACTATATCAACTGCGGACGATCAAATAGAGGAACCCGGGGGGCGGAAAATCAAGACATAACCATCGCATCTTCATGATTTATTGACCAATTACATATGATCCGGATCGGATTTCAGCCTTCCAGCACGGGCCGGGAGTACCATCCCTCCCCCCGCTCGCCGTCGGGCCGGTAGCCCATGCGGCGCAGGTAGTTTCGGTGCATCCCCGCCTCGGTGTGGGCCACGAAGCGCCGGAAGCCGTTGTCGGCCAGGACCGGACCCCATTCCCGGTAGAAATAGCGGGCGCAGCGCAGGTCGCGCCAGGGAGGCAGGACGTAGTCCAGGTCGATGCGCAGCGTGCCCGGCGCATCCGGCGAGCAGACCAGCACCCCCACCGGCACCATGTTGCGCAGGATGAAGACGATCGTGGGGTTCTGCAGGCGGTCGAGGTCGAAGCCCGGGAAGAAGCGGCGCACGTCGGGTGCGTGGAACTCCAGGAAGCGGCGCAGGAAGGGGTTGTCGCGGTCCCGCATCGGCATGAGCTGGAAGTAGTCCGGGCGGCGGTTCAGCAGCTGCACCAGGTACACCACGTTCACCACGGCGATGAACCCGTTCACCAGCAGCACCGGCCACACGCCCAGCAGGGCGCCGTAGGCGGCGAACAGCACGGCGCCGACCAGGTTGATCACGCGCAGCTTGACCAGCGAGCCCATGGTGAGCGAAACCGCCACCAGCACCGAGGCCGCGTAGCCGAGGATTTCCGTCCAGTGCAAGGGTGACCTCCGCCGGCGCTCAGCCCGCGACCGGGGCGATGCGGCTCAGCAGCCGCTGCAACTCGCGCAGCGAGCCCGCCGTGCGGGTGCCGTACCAGCTCAGCAGCTTGCCGGGTATGCGGGGGCAACGTTCGGAGCCGGCCAGGAGCAGGGCTTCGGAGACGGCGACGGCGTCGCGCTTGGTGAAGTGGTAGGGCTCGTCGGGCAGCAGGACCAGCGCCGGCCCCAGGGCCGCCAGCTCGTCCAGGGTCGTGGACGGGTAGTCCTCGTGGCCGGCGTAGACGTTGCGCAGGCCGACTTCGGCCATGACCGCGTCGATGTGGGTGGCGCCGCCGGCGGCCATCCAGGGATCCTTCCAGATCAGGGTGGCCGCGGCGACGGGCGGGCGCCCGCCCCGCGCGGCCGCGACGTCGGCACGGGCGGCAGCCAGGGCCGCGCGCGCCGCCTGCGCGGCGTCCCCGGCGTCGAGCAGGATGCCCAGGTCCTTCAGCAGCGCGTCGACGTCGTCCAGGCTGCGCGGCATCACCGCGAACACCGGCACGCCCGCCGCGGCGAGCGCGTCCAGGTGCACGGTCTTGTTCTCCTCGAGGCAGGCCAGCACGAGGTCCGGCCGCTGCGCGAGGATGTCGTCGAGGCGCGGGTTCTTGGTGCCGCCGCAGGCGGGCACGCGCGCGACCAGGCCGCGCGGCTCCTCGCAGTAGGCGGTGCGGGCCACCAGGCTGTCGCCGCGGCCGAGGCCGAACACGGTGTCGGTCAGGCTCGGCACCAGCGAGGCCACGCGGTGGTAAGGGCCGGGAACGACGGCGATGCCGCGGGCGTCGAGCAGGCCAGGTGTGTTTCTCGTTGGCGTCATGGGGGGGAAACCTAGTGTCGAACGGCGGTCGCCGCCAGCGGAGGTTTGACGGGATGCGAAGAGGCGCGCCCCGGGGGGCGCGCCTCGTTCCGAGCGGCGGACGGACCGGGCTCAGTAACCCTCGCCGCGCCCGTGCCGGCGGTCCAGCCACCAGCCGATGAACAGGGCCCGCAGCCGGCGCTTGGTCGGCTCCAGCAGCGAGTACATCACCGGCACCACCACCAGGGTCAGGAAGGTGGCCACGCCGAGGCCCCAGATCACGGCCACGCCCATCGGGCCCCACCAGGCGCTGGATTCGCCGCCGAAGGTCACCACGCGGCCCCAGTCCCCCTTGAACAGGCTGAAGAAGTCGACCGACACGCCGGTCGTCAGCGGGATCAGGCCCAGGATGGTGGTCACCGCGGTCAGGATCACGGGTCGGAACCGGGTCAGCCCGGCCTGGACCAGGGCCTCCCCCGTCGGGATGCCGCGCTCGCGCAGCTTGCCCACGTAGTCCAGCAGCACGATGGCGTTGTTGACCACGACCCCGGCCAGCGACACCACGCCCACGCCGGTCATGATGATGCCGAAGGGCGTGCCGGTGAACATCAGGCCCATCATGACGCCGATGAGCGACAGGATGACGCTGAACATGATCACCAGCGGTGTGGTCACCGAGCTGAACTCGCTGATCAGCACCAGGAAGATCAGCATGACGGCCAGGCCGAAGGCGTCGGTGAGGAAGGACTGCGCCTCCTGCTGGTCCTCGCTCTCGCCGGTGTAGCTCAGGCCGTACCCCGGCGGCAGAGTCAGGCCGGCCAGGCGCTGCTGCACCTGGGCCAGCAGGGCGTTGCCGTTGTAGCCGGCGGCGGCGTCGCCCGAGACGGTGACCACGCGCTCGCCGTCGATGCGGGTGATCGCCGCCAGGCCCGTCTTGAACTCGGCCGTGGCGAAGGACGACAGCGGGATCTGCTGGCCCTCGTAGAACACGGTCATGCTCTCGAGGTCCTCGACCTTCTGGCGGAACGGCTGCTGCACCCGCACGCGGATGTCGTACTCGTCCTCGCCGGCGCGGAACTTGGCCGTCTCGGCGCCGAGCAGGGCGGTGCGCACGGTGCCGGCGACGTCCACGGTCCGCAGGCCGAAGCGTCCGGCCTTGTCCACGTCCTGGCGCACCTCGATCTGCGGGAGGTTGCGGTCGTAGTCGTCGATCACGTCGACCAGGCCCTCGACGCCGCGGATGCGCTCCCTCACCGCGGCGGCCAGGTCGCCCAGGACCGCGAAGTCGTCGCCGGAGATCTCGATGTTGACGGGCTTGCCGGTGGGCGGGCCCTCCTCCTGCTTGTCGATGACCAGGCGCGCGCCGGTGAAGTCGCGCAGCGCGTCGCGCAGCTGCTGGATCGTCGTGCGGGAGGACTGCGCGCGCTCCTCCTGGTCGATGAACTCCATCGTCACCAGGGACTTGTTGGCCGGGGCCTGGCTGCTCGAGGCGAAGCCGCTCTCGGCGCCGACCTGGCCGGTGAAGGCCTTCAGGTCGGGCAGCGCGGCGACCCTCGACTCCACCTCGGCGGTGTAGGCGTCGCTGACCTCGACCCGCGTGCCCGAGGGCGCGGTGATCGAGACGTAGGCCAGGCGGGGGTCGACGTCCGGGAACAGCTCGACGCCGTGGTTGAAGACGCCGAACAGCATGAAGGTGCCGATCAGCAGGGCGGTCATGCCGCCCATCACGACGGAGGGGCGCTGCAGGGCCCAGCGCAGCGTGGGCTCGTAGGTCTTCAGGCCGTACCGCATGAGGCGGTCGCCGACACCCTCGCGACCGCCGAGCGGTCGCGGCGGCCGCATGAACCGCGCGCACATGACGGGGTTGAAGACCAGCGCCACCAGCAGCGACGCCAGCAGCGAGATGATGACCGTGATCGGCAGGTACTTCATGAACTCGCCCATGATCCCCGGCCAGAAGATCATCGGCGCGAAGGCGACCACCGTGGTCAGGGTCGAGGAGGTGACCGCGGCGGCCACCTGCGAGGCGCCGTAGACGGCGGCCTCCTCGGGGCCCTTCCCCTTGCCGCGCTGGCGGTAGATGTTCTCCACGATCACGATGCCGTTGTCCACGAGCATGCCCAGCGCCAGGATCAGCGAGAACAGCACCACCATGTTCAGCGTGATGCCCAGCGCCCTCAGCGCGATGAAGGTCAGCAGCATCGACAGGGGGATGGCCGTGCCCACGAACAGGGCGTTGGTGAAGCCCATGAACAGCAGCAGCACCAGCACCACCAGGATCAGGCCGCTGATGATGTTGTTCTCCAGCTCGCGGACCATGTCGCGGATGTCCTTGGACTGGTCGCCGACCAGGCTCACCTCGGTGCCCGCCGGCAGCCGCGGCCGCTCGCGCTCGAGCACCGTCTTGATCTCGTCCACGATGTCGATGATGTTCTCGCCGCTGCGCTTGGTGACCGTGAGGATCACGGCCTCCTTGCCATTGACGCGCGAGAAGCTCTCGCGGTCCTTGATGCCGAAGCTGACCTCGGCCACGTCGCGGACGTAGACGGGGTCCGGCAGCCCGAGGTTGAGCACGAAGCCGAGGATCTCCTCGGCGTGATCGACCTCGCCCGGCACGCTCACCTGGTAGTCGTAGGTGCCCAGGGACAGCTTGCCGCCGGGGATGGTCACGTTCTGCAGGGCGATGGCGTCCTGGACG
>JAURXS010000324.1 GCA_030654305.1 bacterium
GCCTCGTTGGCCGTGGTCGTCGCCTGCCCGTCGATGGTCAGGTGGAGGTCGTATTCCATCGGCAGGACGAGGCCGGGATCCACGAAGGGCGAGGGGGTCAGGAAGATCCAGACCGGCGTGCCGGGGGCGAGCTGGATGTCCAGCACGGCGACCTCGCCGGGCGCGGCCCCGACGGAACCGTAGTGTCCGGCGAACTCGCAGGTGGGCGGCATGACGGTGAGCTCCGACGGCCACTCGACGGCGAGTTCGCAGTGGAGATGCCCGCCGGCGCCGACGGTGGTCGCGATCCAGTCGAAGTCGCGCGCGCTGCCGCCGGGGATGCCGTTCCAGCCGGAGCGGAAGCAGGCGAAGGTCGTGCCGGCGGGGTCGATGGCGAGCTTCTGGAAGCGGGGCGGCGGGTTCGCGCAGAAGCAGCCGCAGTTGTACTCGTCGGTGATCCCGTACACCATCGGCGGCTCGCCCTCGACCTGGGCGCCGTCGGGGCAGTCCAGGACCGGGACGTCGGCGACGTTGACCGACAGGGCGTAGTCGCCGCTGTCGCCGCCGTAGCCGTCGATGATGATGTAGTAGGGGACGCCGGCCTCGAGCAGCAGGGCGTCGATCCGCGAGTCCAGCGGGTTGCACGGCGGCTCCGACGAGGCGCGGTCGTCGTTGCAGCCCACCAGGATCCGCAGGTAGTCGTAGACGAAGACGCGCGTGTCGTAGCCCGAGCCGCAGAGGTCGATCGTCACGTAGGTGTCGGTCGACTGCTTGATGGCGTAGACCACGTCCGGCGACGTGCTCCCGTCCCAGGGGCAGATCTCGTCGTAGTCGTCGAGCGCCTCGAGGGTGGAGCCCGTGTCGGCGTAGGGCAGCGTGAAGATGCCCACGGCGGTCTCGATGGTGTCGCCGCCGATGCGCGGGCCGGCGACCCGCGGCGCGGCGGGAACGTGCTGCTTCTTGACGGGGGCCGTCCGGGACGGGGCGGCCGCGACCGGCGCCGCGGCGAGCAGCGCGGCGCACATCAGGATCAACGTCTTCATCGACCTCTCCTCCGTGAGCAGGCGATCCGGCGCGACCCTAGCACCATCCCGATCACTTGGCCAGGATCAGGGTCCGGCTGCGCGTCAGCCCGGCGGCGCTCCGGTTTTGCGTTCTGGTTCTCAATGTGTTATCATTGATCAACTTTGGGGCGGATTCGCCCGCCGCCCCAACTGCCAGACCCGGCATCCGCCCGCCCGGATCCGCACCAGAAGGACGTGCCCGATGACCCGCTGCCGCCCCCTGATCGCGTTCGCCGCCCTGTTGCTGCTCGCCGCGCCCTGCCTGGCCCAGAGCCTGGACGTCGGCGGCTGGAAGCTCGAACAGGCGAACTCCGCCCAGACCTACACGATCCCGGCCGGCACCGTGGTGCCGGCGGGCGGCTACCTCATCGTGGCGCGCGAAGCGACCGCGGCCGCGTTCTCGACCTACTACGGGGTCACCCTCGGCAGCAACGTCGTGTTCCTGAACTCCGCCGCCACCTTCCCCTTCATCAACGGGGACGAGACCTACACCCTGCGCAACGCGGCGAACGGCGTCGAGGACGGGCCCACCCCCGCGCTGACCGGTGCGGTGAGCGCCTACCATCGCCTGGATCCCGAGGCCTCGCCCTGGACCGTCATCGACACCGTCCCGACCCCCGGCTCCGGCGTGGAGGCCCCCGACGCCGTGATGTCGGGCCTGGTGATCAGCGAGGCGAACAACCCCGCCAGCTACGTCTACGAGTACATCGAGCTGTACTACGACGGCACGACCGGCACCTCGAACCAGCCCCCCGCCATCACGTCGGTCCAGCACGCCCCCGTCGCCCCGATCGACGGCGACGACGTCACGATCACCGCGACGGTCTCCGACACCGACGGCACCGTCGACGTGGTCTGGTGCTGGTCGCGCACGGGCGCCGGCTCCTTCCTGCCCACGGTCATGACCGCCCAGGGCGGCGGCCTGTACGCCGCGACCTTCGCGAACCAGGTCGGCAACACGGTCCTGCAGTACTACGTCTGGGCGCGGGACGACGAGGGCGGCGAGTCCCTGAACCCGGCCAACGCCCCGACGGGCTACTTCTCCGTCGCGATCGAGGGCGTCGTGGTCGGCGGCAAGGTCGTCCTCTTCGACCACATGCACCAGCAGGACGCCGGCACCTCGGGCAACTGGCGCGTCGACGACAACCATCCCAACCCCCTGCCGGCCGTCCCGACGAGCGAAAGCTCCTGGAGCGGCCAGCTGTCGAGCTGGGGCTACGAGCTCTACCTCGCCGGCAACACCATCCGCAGCAACACCTCGGCGATCACCGCGGCCCAGCTCGCCGACGTCGACCTGCTGGTGATCCCCGAGCCGCAGGCCCCGTTCACCGCGGCCGAGATCGAGGCCGTGCGCCAGTTCGTCTTCGCCGGCGGCTCGCTCTTCGTGATCGCCGACCACAACGGCAGCGACCGCGACGGCGACGGCTGGGACAGCCCGAGCATCTTCGGCGGCTACACCGTGCCGCACATCACGGTGCCCCCGACCGGCGACACCGAGACCTTCTGCGGCGCCCTGTTCGGCCTGCACTTCCACGTCAAGGACGAGGGCAACAACTCGATCACCGGCACCTTCACCAACGTGAACCCCGACCCCGCCAACCCCGTGATCCACGGCCCCTACGGCGACGTGGCGGCCGTCATCTACCACGTGGGCAACGTGATGACCCTGTGGCCGACGGCCAACGCCGACCTCTCGGACGTGGGCGCGCTGATCAGCAAGAACGAGGGCCTGCCCCACAACGCCGCCTGGTCGCGCTACGGCCAGGGCAAGATCGTGGGCTTCGGCGACTCCTCGTGCACCGCCGACGGCACCGACAGCGAGTCCCACGAGAACAACTGGACCGAGGTCGGCTCGGACAACCGCGAGTTCTTCCTGAACGCCAGCGTCTGGCTGCTGACCACCGACGCCACCGCGGTCGGCGACCTGCCGTTCAACCCCGGCCTCGACCTGCGCGTGCGGCCCAACCCGTTCAACCCGCAGACGAGCATCGCCTTCACGCTGCCCGCCGACGGACCCGCCCGCGTCGCGGTCTACGACCTGCAGGGCCGCCTCGTGCGCAGCCTGCACGATGGCGCCCTGGCCGCCGGCCCCCACGCGCTGGCCTGGGACGGCCGCGACGAGGGCGGCCACGCCGCCGCCAGCGGCGTCTACCTCGTGCGCGCGTCGGCATCCGGGTTCGTGAACATCTCCAAGGCGGTCCTGGCGCGGTAGGCGCCGATCGGAGCGGCCATGAGCGACGACGGGCACGGCGAGCCGCGCCCCCTGCGGTTCCGCCGCAAGCACGCGCGGCGACGCACCGGCTGGCTGCCGTGGGTCGCCGCCGTCGCGCTGCTGCTGCTGCTGGCGGCGCGGTTCGCGCTGACGGAGAAGTAACGGCTGACGGGCTGACCGGGCTGATGCCAGGTAGGTGGGATCGCGATGCCAGCGCCGTACGCCGGCATCGCGATTCTCTTTCCTTGCCGCGACGATCATGTATCATCGACGCCATGCACGAACCCGCCCCCGCCATCGGGGAGGATCCAGCGACCATCGCCCGATCCCATGGTCTTCCACGGAGGGAAGGTACCGCCATGCCGCGCCTCACGATCTTCGCCGTCACACTCGCCGTCCTGCTCCCGGCCGCAGGCAACGTCCTGGCCATCGACTGGGAATGCCCTGACGACACCAAGCACCTGCAGTGGACGGCGTCGCTGCCGCTGGGGTACGGCGCCCGCGACCTCGCGCTCGACGGCGCGACGGCCTGGGTCGCGGGCGGCGACGGCAGCCTCTACGCGGTCGACCTCGCCGATCCGCTGGCGCCGGCGGTCGTCGGCAGCCTCTCGACCGGCGGCGCCGCGATCGCGGTCGTCGCGCGCGACGGCTTCGCCTACGTCGCCGGCGGCGACGAGGGGCTGCAGATCGTCGACGTGGGCGACCCCCTCGCGCCGGCGCTCGCCGGCTCGCTCGACCTGCCCGGCTACTGCGAGAACCTGGTCCTGGACGGCGGCCGCGC
>JAURXS010000325.1 GCA_030654305.1 bacterium
GCACCACCGACTCGGTCGAGAACGACCTGGACCGCTGGTCGGCCCGCACGAGCTGGCGCTTCGCCGAGAAGCTGACCGCGACCGCGAGCTACCGCCGCTGCGAGTTCGACGAGAACCGCTGGGACGACTACATCCTCGACCAGTACTCGCTGTCGGTGGGCGGCGTCTTCTAGGCGCCCGCCCCCAGGCGATGCCGGACAGGGAGCCCCGCGCAGGCGGGGCTCCTTTTTTTTCGCGGCCCGTTGCGGTGCCGCTTCTCGGAGAGTGAACGACCGTTATCGTATCCCCATGCTACTGCTAATCTTATAACACCTAGTAAGCGGATATGCTATAACTCATTGATTGTAAACAAGTTCAGAGAGTTAAAATCATAACATCAGGGATTGACGCGCCGATCCATTGGACTAGCTTGGGGCAGAGTCAACGTTCGCTCACCTCGTCGGAGGGAACGCCGTGGCAGCCGAGGTTCGACATGCCAATCGCCGGGGGGAGATCCTCGACCACGCGTCGCGGCTCTTCTCGGCCCACGGCTACGATGGCACCGCCATCCGCCTGATCGCCCGCGCCAGCGGCGTGACCGAGGCCGCCATCTACCGCCATTTCGACGGCAAGGCCCAGCTCTACGACGAGGTCATCCGCGCCAAGGCCCGCGAGCACGACATCGCGGGCGAACTGGCGGCCAGCCGCGGCCGCGGCGGCGTCGAGGACGTCCTGCGCGCGGTCGCCAACCACCTCCTGGCCCTCGCGCAGCGCGACCCCGAACTCGTGCGGCTGATGTCCAACAGCAGCCTCGAGAACGACCAGGGCCGCGCGACGATCTTCCGCGAGGTGCGCAGCCCCTACATCGAATTCCTGGTCGAGGAGATCACGCGGCGCATGGCGGCGGGGGAGGTCCGGCGGATCGATCCCGTCATCACGAGCCGCTGCTTCGTGGGCATGGTCATGGACTGTGCCCTCAACGCCGGCATGTGGAGCCGGTTCGCGGGAGCGGAGGTCGACGCGCAGACCGTGGTCTGCAACAACGTGCCGATCTTCGCCCGCGGGCTCACCAACGACGGCGCCGCGTCGCCGTCCAACGACGGAGTGTGACCATGCACAAGCACGCAGCGGTCGCGGTCCTCGCGTTCCTGGTCCTGGGCAGCCTGTGGGGGTGCGAGAACGACACCTCCAACGGCTCCGGGGACCCGGACGTCGTGCTGACCGACAAGACCTGCCTCGGCTGCCACAGCAGCCGGGACATGCTCATCGCCAACCTGGGCGAGGAGGCGAAGTCCGAGGCCGACCCCGCCGCCAAGGACGACGGCTGAGGCGGCTCCGTACCCGCGCTGGAGGCGTGGGAAAAGGTCATCATCACCGGCACCAACGGGCAGCGGTTCCTCGAGAGCGTGCACGGCCAGCGGTCCTGCCAGAGCTGCCACGGCGGCCCGGCCGACCGCACGTTCGAGACCATGGAGGAGGCCCACACGGGCATGGTCGCCGACCCCAGCGCGCACGGCGCCTGCGACGGCTGCCACGCCGACGAGGCGGCGGCCCACGCCAACAGCCTGCACGCCAACCAGTGGGGCTACATCGCAGCCATCGAGCTGCGCGGGCGCTGCACCTTCGAGGGCTCCGGTTTCGAGGGCTTCTTCGACCAGAAGTGCGGCGGCTGCCACACGACCTGCGGGCAGTGCCACGTCAGCCGGCCGGCCAGCGTCGGCGGCGGCTTCCCGCTGATCGGCACCTACTACTCGCACCGCTTCCGGGCCTCGCCGGACATGACCGAGCAGTGCGTGGCCTGCCACGGCTCGCGCGTGGGCAACGACTTCCTGGGGCAGAGCGAGGGCAACGTGCCCGACGTCCACCGCCAGCCCTACGGCTGGCAGTGCAAGGACTGCCACACCAAGGAAGAGATCCACGGCGACGCGCAGCACGACGGCGAGCATTACGAGCACCGCTACGAGGTCAAGACGATGCCCCGCTGCGAGGACTGCCACGGCGAGGGGCAGGACGACGACTGGGACAACGCCTACCACGCCATGCACGTGGGCAACGACGGCCTGAACCTGCAGTGCCAGGTGTGCCACTCGCAACCCTACAAGAACTGCACGAACTGCCACAACCTGGTGGCGGACGGCGAAGGGGAGAAGTACGACATCGACCCCAGCCGCCTGCAGTTCAAGATCGGCCGCAACCCGAGCCCCCACCGCACCGAGTACGACTACTCGGTGGTGCGCCACCTGCCGATCGATCCCGGCACCTACGCCGACTGGGGCCTGGATCTGCCGGGCTACCTGGACGCGCCGACCTGGGTCTACGCCTCCCCGCACAACATCGTGCGGCGCACGGCGCAGACGACGGTCGGGGAGGGCCAGACCTGCAGCACGGCCTGCCACACCTCGCCCGACGGGCCCGACGGCTTCCTGCTGCGCGAGTCCGACCTGTACGAGGAAGACGGCGTCACCCGGCTGCCCGACTACGAGGCCAACCTCGGGGTGGTGATCCCGTTGATGTTCCCGGACGCGAAGTGACCTGCAAGATCGGCCGGCGGCGTGGTGCCGCCGGCCGGCCGACCCGCGGCGCCCGGCGCCGCCCAACGAGTGGCCGCGAGGCCTGAACAAGGAGACGCGAGATGACGAAACGCTGGACCCTGATGGCGTTGTTGCTGATCGCCCTGGCCGCCCTGGTGGGTTGCTCGAGCGACGACGACCCCGTGACCCCGACGGCGACCACGTTCGAGACGATGGCCACCGCGGTCGAGGCCTACCTCAACGACAACACGGACTGCCCGGGCACGGTCACGGCCCAGGCCCTGCACGACAACCTCGACGACTACACCGTCGTCGACATCCGCTCGGCCGACGCCTACTTGGCCGGGCACATCCCGGGCGCCTACAATTCCTCGCTCGCGACCATCCTGACGGACGTGGGCACGACGATCCCCACCGACAAGACCATCGTCATCGCCTGCTACAGCGGCCAGAGCGCCGGCCACGCGAAGATCGCGCTGGAACTGATGGGCCACGAGGACGTCAAGACCCTCGGGTTCGGCATGTCCTCGTGGAACAGCACCCTGGCGAGCGGCTGGAACAGCAACGTCGGTGACAATCTGCCGGCTCCCGAAACGACCAACAACAACGCCGACCTGACCGTGCACGCCTTCCCGACGCTGACCGGGACCAACGCGACGATCGTGGCCACCCGCGTCGCCGCCATGGTGGCGGCCGGTTTCCAGAGCATCACCTGGGCGACCCTGCAGCCGAACCTGGACGACTACTTCGTCGTCAACTACTTCGGCCAGGCGGACTACGAGGGCACCGGCGCCGCCGGCGTCCCCGGCCACATCCCCGGCGCCTACCAGTTCACCCCCTACGCCAGCCTCGGCTTCGAGCAGATGCTGGAGAACCTGCCCAGCGACGACACGCCCATCGTGGTGTACTGCTGGACCGGCCAGCACAGCAGCCAGGTCGTGGCGGCCCTGAACATGCTGGGCTACAACGCCAAGTCGCTGAGCTACGGCTCGAATCACCTGTTCCACGGCTCCCTGACGGCCAACCGCTGGACCGCGGCTTCGACCAACGACTTCGAACTCGAGGTCGGCGGCGCGCAGACGCCCGAGTTCGCGGCCGTGTACGCGGCCGTCGACGCCTACCTGAACGACACCACCGACAGCACGGGCCCGATCACGGCGGTGCAGCTCAACGATAACCTCAGCCTCTACACGGTCATCGATATCCGTTCGGCGACCGACTACGCGGCCGGGCACATCACAGGCGCCTACAACTCGAGCTTGGCCACGTTGCTGAACGACCTGGCCACGACGATCCCCAACGACAAGACCTATGTGATCGCCTGCTACACCGGTCAGAGTGCCGGTCATGCCAAGATCGCGATGGAGCTGATGGGCTACGAGGACGTCAAGTTCCTGAAGTGGGGCATGTGCTCCTGGAACTCCACGCTGGCCAGCCGTTGGAACGACAACGTCGGCGACAACCTGCCCGCGGCCGAGACGACCAACAACAACGGCTCGCTGGTCGCCCACGCCTACCCGACGCTGACGGACGGGGACACGGTCGAGGATCGCGTCGCCGCCATGCTGGCGGCCGGGTTCCAGAGCGTCACCTGGACGGCGCCGACGCCGCCGGACCTGACTCCCTACTTCATCCTGAACTACTTCGGCGTGGCGGACTACGAGGGCACCGGCACCAACGGCGTGCCCGGCCACATCCCCGGCGCCTTCCAGTTCACGCCCTACACGAGCCTGAAGGTCGGCGAGATGCTGCCCTACCTGCCCAGCGACGGCACGCCCATCCTGGTGTACTGCTGGACCGGTCAGACCAGCAGCCAGGTCGCCGCCGCCCTGAACATGCTGGGCTACAACGCCAAGTCGTTGAGCTACGGCTCCAACCGACTGTTCCACACGCCGTTGCTGGCGAACAAGTGGACGGCCGCCGAGACGCACGATTTCACGCTCACGACCGCGGTCCCGGCGATCTGATCCCGCCCGACGGCGGATGGCAGTGGCGGGGGGCCGACGGGCCCCCCGCTTTCCGTAAGGGCTGTTGACCAGGGCTCCGTACCCGGGCAATCCCATGACGTGATCGAAGTTGACAAATTAATATCAACCGTTAACTTTCCACGGTAAGGGATCGTTTACGGAGAAGGAGGGCGGCCATGTCCAGAACGCGCAACCTGGAACGACGCGACGAGATCCTCGAGAACGCGGCCCGGCTCTTCGCCCAGCACGGTTTCGAGGGCGCTTCGATCCGCCTCATCGCCCGCGAGTGCGGGATCACCGAAGCGGCCATCTACCGCTACTTCGAGAGCAAGGAGCACCTGTTCGAGTCGGTGGTGCGGGCCAAGGCCCGCGCGCACGACATCGAGGGGTTTCTGGTGCAGCAGCGCCGGCTCGGCGACGTGCTGCAGGTCCTGACGACGGTGGCCCACCACATCCACCAGCTCTCGCGCGAGGATCCGCTGCTGCTGCCGCTGATGGTGATGAGTTCGCTGGGCACGCACCGGGGCAACGACGTGCTGTTCTGCGAGCTGCGCCTGCCCTACATCCGCTTCCTGGCGCGGGAACTCGCCGAGCGGCGGGACACCGGCGAGGTCAAGAACGTCGACCCCTACATCACGGCGCGCTGCTTCGTGGGGATGATCATGGCCTGCGCGCTGAACGCGGACCAGTGGCGGGACTTCGAGCGGCTGGACCTTTCGGCCGCGACCGTGATCGACAACAACATCCCGATCTACGCCGACGGCCTGCGGGCCGTGCCGGCCTAGCTGCGGGCGAGCCTAGTCGCGGGCGGGCGAGCCGCCGAGCCGCGCTCTCGCCGTCGCCAGCACGATCCCCTTGATTCCGGCCCAGGTCGGGCGCGCGGCGTTGCATTCCGCGTAGAGGCGGCGCGCCTCGTCGTGCCGGCCGTCGTGGTCCAGCCCCCAGGCGTACGCCAGCTTCGCCTCCAGGATGATCTTCTCCAGCACCCGCCGCCGCTCGGGATCGGTCACGTACGGCCGTTGGCGTTCGCGCACCGCGACGACGGCGGGCAGGCGGCGCCAGCCGCGCGCCGAGACCCCGCCGTCGACCTTGCGGTAGGCGTGGCCGACGTGGTCCAGGAAGGCGAAGACCGCGCCCTCGCGGGCCAGGCGCAGCCAGAGGTCCAGGTCGTCGCCGTTGCGCAGGGTCTCGTCGAAGCCCCCGGCGGCGCGCAGTCGCTCCGCGCGCGCCACCACGCTGGAGGTGCCGACGAAATTGGCGCGGATCAAGGCGAAGTGCAGGTCGGGCCCAGACAGCAGGCCCACGTCCGGCAGGGGGCCGGGGCGCAGCAGCCGGCGGAACTCCCGGTAGCCGTCCAGGAAGCGCTCCTGCCGGACGGCGCCGCCGGCGTCGATCACCTGGAAGTCGGTGAAGCAGAGGTCGACCTCGGGGCACGCGGCGAAGACGGCGGCCTGCGCGGCGAGCTTGCCGGGCCGCATGAGGTCGTCGGCGTCGAACAGCGCGACCAGCCCGTCGCCGCAGCGCTCCAGGCCGACGTTGCGGGGCCGCGAGGGGCCGCCGCTGTTGTCGATCCGCAGTGCGGTCACGCGGTCGGCGCGGGCGGCGAGCACCGCGGCCGTCGCGTCGGTGGAGCCGTCGTCCACGACGATGACCGCGCGCGGCGGCGGCGTCTGCGCGAGCACCGAGTCGAGGGTTTCCGGCAGGGTGGCCGCCGCCTGGTAGGCGGGCAGCACGACGCTGACGGGCGGTGGTGCGGTCATGATGCGGCATCGCCTCCGCGGGCACCCTAGCATACGTGTCGCGCCCGGTCAGCAGGCACTTGATCCGGGCCGTCCCATCCCCCACAATGCCGGTCGACGCCGCATCCCCGAACCCGTGGAGCACCGATGGAAGCGCGTGACAAGCTCGACCGCATCGCCGCCGGCTACCAGGACGCCTTCATCCTGCTGACCAGCCTGCGCCTGGGCGTCTTCGACGCCCTGGCCGCCGGACCGCTCGCGCCGGCGGAACTCGCCGCGCGGCTCGGGTTGGATGCGCGGGCCCTGGACCTGGTGCTGCACGCCCTGGCGGCGGTCGGGATCCTGGTCAAGGAGGGCGAGAGCTTCCGGCTCGAGGCGGGCTGCGCGCCGCTGCTGGTCGCGGGTTCGCCCGACACCATGGCCAGCATCTACCGCCACCACGACCGCCTGAGCGGCCGCTGGATCCGTCTGGAGGAGACGCTGCGCACCGGCAAGCCGGTCCCGCGCTCCGTCCCGGGAGAGGGCGCCGGCCGCTCGCCGCGCGAGCACCGCGACTACATCTGCGGCATGGAGAACATCTCGCGCGGCAGCAGCCGCGACGTGGCCGCGGCCGTCGACTTCTCCGGCGCGCGGCGCCTGCTGGACGTCGGCGGCGGGCCCGGCACCGCGTCGCTGGTCTTCGCCGCGGCGAACCCCGGCCTGAGCTGCGTCGTCTTCGACCTGCCCGAGACCACGGCCATCGCGCGCGAGATGATCGCCGCCGCGGGGCTCGGCGACCGCGTCGCGACCGTCGACGGCGACTTCCACGTCGACGGCTTCGGCGAGGGCTTCGATGTGGTCTACGTCTCGAACGTCATCCACATGCTGCCGCCGCGGGACACGGCGATGATCGCCCGCAAGGCCCACGCCGCGCTGGTCCCCGGGGGGCGGCTGATGTTCAAGGACTTCTACCTCGACGACACGCGCACCGCGCCGGCCCACGCGGCCCGCTTCAGCGTCAACATGCTGGTCGGGACCGAAGGCGGGATGTCGTATACTATGAGCCTGACGCGGGACATCATGGCCGACGCCGGCTTCGGCGGATTCTCGGTGGTGCCGGCCGGCCAACGCAGCCTGGTGGTGATCGGCGCCCGGTCCTGACGGGCGCCACGAGGGGAGGGAGCGGGCCCGCATCCCGGGGCCTATCCTGTACGCCATGAACCAACCGCACGACGCGGGCGCGGCCCGCCCCAACGACATCCGCTCCAACCGGCTCGGCGGCGAGGCCTCCGCCTACCTGCGCCAGCACGCCGGCAACCCCATCCACTGGCAGCCCTGGGACCGCGACGCCCTGGCCTTCGCCCGCGACCGCGACCTGCCGATCTTCCTGTCGATCGGCTACGCCTCCTGCCACTGGTGCCACGTCATGGCGCACGAGGTGTTCGAGGACGCGGAGGTGGCCGCGCAGCTGAACGAGCGGTTCGTCTGCATCAAGGTCGACCGCGAGGAGCGTCCCGACCTGGACGAGGCCTACATGGCCGCCGTGACGGCGCAGACCGGGCGCGGCGGCTGGCCGCTGTCGGTGTTCCTGACCTCGGACCTGCAGCCCTTCCACGGCGCCACCTACGTGCCGCGCGCGCGCTTCCTGGATCTCTGCCGCAGGATCGACGAAGCCTACCGCTCGCACCGCGGCGAACTGCAGGTGCAGGCGGCGCAGCTGGCCGGCGCGATCGCCGCCGTCCCCGCCGGCAACGAAGGGCCGCCCATCGACGCGAGCACGGTCGATGGCGTGGTGCGGCTCGGCCTCGCCCACCACGACCAGGAGTGGGGCGGCTTCCTGCAGCACCAGAAGTTCCCCACGCCGCTGCGCTGGCAGTTCCTGCTGCACCACCACCGCCTCACCGGCGACCAGCAGACGGCCACGGCCCTGCACCGCACGCTGGAGGCGATGGCCACGGGCGGGATCCGCGACCACCTCGGCGGCGGCTTCCACCGCTACACGGTCGAGGAGACCTGGCTGGTGCCCCACTTCGAGATCATGCTCTACGACAACGCCCAGCTCGCGAGCCTCTACCTGGAGGCGGGCGCGGCCCTGGACCGGCCGTGGTACCTCGGGGTGGCCCGCGACGTCCTGGAGTTCCTGCTGCGGGAGATGCGCGACGGGGAGGGTGGCCTCTGCGCCAGCTTCGACGCCGACAGCGGCGGGCAGGAGGGCAGCTACTACGTCTGGACCCCGCAGGAGATCCTCGCGGCCGCGGGCGAGCGCGACGGGCCGCTGCTGGCGACCATGCTCGGGGTGGCGCCGGGCGGCAACTTCGAGGGCCGCAGCATCCTGACCCGGCGCGTGGACGCGCCCCACGCCGCCATGCGGCACGGCCGTGAGCCGGCCGAGGCGGCGGCGCTGTTCGACCGCCTGCGGCCCCGGCTGTGCGAGATCCGCGCGGCGCGCCCGGCGCCGGCGCGGGACGACAAGATCGTGACCGCCTGGAACGGCCTGGCGCTGACGGCGCTGGCGCGGGCCTCGGCGCAGCTCGACGAACCCGCCTTCGCGGCGGCGGCCCTGCAGATCGCCGAGCATCTCTGGTCGGTGCACCGGGACGCCCGCGGACGGCTGGTGCGCGCGGTGACCGGCGGCCGCCCCTCCGGCGAGGGCGTGCTGGACGACTATGCCTGCCTGGCCGAAGGCCTGCTGGACCTCTACCAGGCGACCGGCGACCTCGTGCAGCTGCGCCGCGCCCGCGAACTGCTGGACGCCGCGGTGACGCTCTTCGCCGACGACGAGCTGGGGTTCGCCCTGACCGCCCGCGACGTCGACGCGCCGCTGGGCCGACGCGCCGAGTACCACGACAACGTCGAACCCTCGGGAGCGGCCGCCCTGCTGCACGGCCTCTGGCGCGCGTCGCTGCTGACCGGCGATCAGGCGGGTCAGGCGCTCGTGATCTCGCACCTGCGCCGCCGCGGCGCGTTGCTGGAGCGCTTCGGTCTGGAGATGGCCTGGTGGGCCGACGCGGCGCTGCTGGCCGCGGCTCCCGGCTACGCCGCGGTGATCGCTGGCGAGCCCGGCGCGGCGGACACCCGCGCCCTGCAGGCCGCCTTCTGGAACGTGGCGCCGCCCTGGGCGGTGCTGGCCACCGTCCCCGCGGCGGGAGCCGACGATGCGA